>CAZYJA010000029.1:0-16356 GCA_964647245.1 uncultured Syntrophomonas sp.
TTTTGAGGGCAGCGATAAAATCAAGGTTTTCCATTACGCTCAAATCCTGAAAAAGGCTGGGTTCCTGCGTAACCAGGCCGATACCCTGCCTATATTGCTGGCTTTTGCTAATGTTGCAGCCCAGCACCTCCACAGTTCCGGAGTTGAAGCGATCTACTCCGGCCAATATGTGTAATAAGCTGGTTTTTCCGCTCCCCCGCAGGCCGAAAATACCCAGACATTCCCCTGGGAACACTTGCAAGGATACCCCGTTCAAAACGGATTTGAGCAAAAATTTCTGTACCAGGTCTCTTACCTCAACTATCGCCGGCTGTTCTCCCATGACTACTTATCCTCCAGAATTTTCACCATGGCAGTCATACCAGTTTTCAAGACCAGGTCGTCATTAGGAAGATCTATCTTAACTTCAAAACTGCGTATATCATGACTGTATTGCTCATTAAGAGCCTTTTGCACCGCAAACTGGCCAGCCGGGTTTATCCATACTACTTTCCCAGTAAAGACCTTTCCGGGAAAAGCATCCACACTTACTTCTGCTGCTTGGTTCAATTGAACTCGGCCGATCTTTGTCTCATCAATGAAGATCTTAACATAGGTATGTTTTAGGTCACTGATTTCAAAAACCGGGGTGCCTGCGCTCAGCATTTCCCCCTCTTCCAGTGTCTTCTGGGTAATGAATCCCGAGATGGGTGCTGTCAGGTGGGTATTGTCCAGATAAACCTGGGTCTCCTGCTGGGCTCCCTGGGCCTGTTGATTGAGCCCTACGGCTGCCGCATATTGATTCCGGGCCACTTCAACTTGCGCTTGTCCTGCCAGGGCTTCATTCAGCAGACCTTGATATTTATTCAGATTATTCGTTGCCTCATCAAACTGGCTGTTTGAAATAGCTCCGCTGGCATGAAGGCTTTCGGCACGTTGATATTTTTGCTTGGCATCAGTCAAAGCTGCTTGAGCTTGCTCTATTTTAGCGCCCACAGTCTGGCTGGTTACAGATATCGCTTTTTCTGCTACCCGCGCCTGTCCCTCAGCTGCCTGGTTGGCACCCTGAGCCTGGGCAAATTTGGCTTCAATTTCGCGGCTTTCCAGCACCGCCAACTCCTGACCTTTTTCCACGGCACTGCCTTCATCAACCAGTAAAGTTTGAATTCTACCTGCGACTTTAAATGAAGTCATAACCGTCTTGGCTTCAATAGTACCGGTAGCTGTCAGGCTTCCCCTGGCATCAGCCAGGACTGCTTGTCGTTGGTAAAAGTAGGCGTAATATATCCCCGCCGCAGCTACTATTACCAGCAATAAAACAATAGTCACGACACTTTTTTTCTTTCCTAATTCTGAAAGTTCAACCATGGTCATCTTCTATCCCCCCAACTAATTTTACTGGTGTACCTTAAGCATCTTCATGCTCATCAGATGTATCCCCGTATCCTAGCGGACTGGCTTTGTTAAGCATAATCCCGTGAGTCAAAATAGTTGTCATCAAACTCAATACCCTTTCCGGATCATTACTCAGGGGCTTATTCTCCATAAAGGGAAAGGTTGCATTTTGAAAAATCCCTTCCAAGAGTATGGCCAGCTCATGACTATCTGCCTCAATTAGAGCATTTTGTTTTTTTCCACGTTCAAATACCATAGCAGCCATTTCCAACTTCTTTTCGAGTTTATGGTTAATATCGTCTATCCATTCCGCTTTAATATGGTTTTGCATGTGGCGGCGACCCCATGAAGACAAAATCTGATTAAACTCTCGGAAGAAGTGGTATTGCAAGACTAAATAGTTATTTATGGCTGATATCAGATCGGGATCTTGCAAGCACCTATCTTTAATATCAGCACAGAGCTTATCCAAGCCCTGAGATATAAGGTGGGTTAAAATATGGTCTTTGTTTTCAAAATGAAGGTAAATTGTACCCTTGGCACATCCCAAATTCCTTGCTAAATCATCCATGGTTACTGATTCAAAGGGTTGATTGAAGAAGAGTTTGGCAGCAGTCTCAGCCATAACCTGTTTTTTAAACTCCTTTTGTTGATCCTTAAGTGACAATAGGATCAGCCTCCTGTCTGAGTGGTGTCGAAAATGACCGATCAGTTTTATTGCTCTATTTTAATTCTGGTACCCATGATTTGTCAATAAAAAAGCTGATGTTAAAATCGACCGATTTTAACATCAGCTTAAGGTTCGTTTTTGTTGAGCAGGGTGCTGCCGATACGGAGCACCGGGTTTTGTGAGTTGTATTTTAAAATTGCTTATAAAATGTGCGCATAATAATTTCCTCCTGCTGCTCGCGGCTGAGCTTGATAAAATGTACGGCATAGCCGGAAACCCGAATAGTCAAGTCGGGATACTTCTCTGGGTGATCCATGGCTTCTCTTAAGGTATCCAGGCTGACCACATTGATGTTTATATGCTGACCCTCCTGGGCAAAATATCCATCCAGAAGGGCGGTTAAGTTATGAGTCTGTTCCGAAAAGGTCGTTCCCAGGGCGGAGGGGGCCACGGAAAAGGTGTAGGATATACCATCCAGCGCATATTCGTAGGGGAGTTTCGCTACCGAATTACAGGCGGCGATAGCCCCGTTTTCCTCCCGGCCATGTAAAGGATTAGCGCCCGGAGCCAATGGTTCGCCCCGTTTCCTCCCATCCGGGGTAGTACCCGTGTGCTTGCCATAGACAACATTGGAGGTAATAGTAAGCACCGATAAAGTATGCCGGGAATTTTTATAGGTGGGATGTTTTTGGAGTTTACGGGTAAACGTTTTGACAATATCTACGGCTAGCTGATCGACCCGGTCATCGTCATTGCCAAACTTGGGAAAATCACCGCTAACCATGAAGTCAGTAATAATCCCGCGCTCATCCTTGACAGGTTGTACCCGGGCGTACTTAATGGCACTTAGTGAGTCAGCTACGACTGACAAACCAGCAATGCCAAACGCCATAAAGCTATTAAGCAAGGTATCATGCAAGGCCATTTCAATTTTCTCATAAGCATAACGGTCGTGCATGTAATGGATTATATTCATGGTGTTTACATAGAGCTCCGATAACCAGTCCATTTGCATATGCAGGCGGCGCATTACTTCCTCGAAATTCAGGTATTCCTCCTGATATACTGCCATTTCCAATCCCACTTGTTCCCCGGTTATTTCGTCTCTGCCCCCATTTAAAGCATAGAGCAAGAGCTTGGCCAGATTACAGCGGGCGCCGAAGAACTGCATATCCTTGCCCATTCGCATAGCTGAAACACAACAGGCAATGCCATAATCATCTCCAAAATACTGGCGCATTAGATCGTCGTTCTCATACTGAATGGCGCTGGTTTGGATAGACAGCTGGGAACAGTATTGTTTAAAGGGTGCCGGCAGTTGGCTCGACCAGAGCACGGTCATATTAGGTTCTGGAGCTGGACCTAAATTTTCCAGGGTATGGAGGAAGCGAAAGCTGGTTTTACTGACCATAGGTCGGCCATCTAGGCCTTTGCCGCCGATTGCTTCGGTGATCCAATTGGGGTCCCCGGCAAAGAGATTATTATACTCAGGTGTTCGCAATTGTCTCACCAGTCGCAGTTTCATAACCAGGTGGTCGATTAATTCCTGGGCCCGGGCTTCGGTCAGGAGCCCGGCTTTTATATCCCGGTTAATATATATGTCTAAAAAGGTGGATGTCCGGCCCAAACTCATGGCTGCTCCGTTTTGTTCCTTAATTGCAGCTAAATAGGCGAAGTACAGCCATTGCACGGCTTCACGAGCATTGACCGCCGGATGCGATATATCGCAGTTATAGGATGCCGCCATTTTCTTCAGGTCCTGGAGGGCCATAATTTGATCAAAAAGCACCTCTCGCAATTGAATAGTGTTTGAGTGCATGGTTTTGTTTAACCCAGCCAGGTCGTTTTGCTTGCTGGCAATCAGGAAGTCTGCCCCATAAAGTGGTAATCTGCGGGAATCACCGATAATTCTGCCTCGCCCGTAGGCGTCGGGCAAGCCGGTGATAATCCCTACTCGCCGGGCAGTTTTCATCTCCGGGGTATAGGCGTTGAATACTCCTTCATTATGAGTTCGGCGATGAATTGTGAAAAAACTTTTTAAGCTGTCATCAACCTCATAGCCATAGGCTTCACAGGCCTTGATGGTAGTCTTAAGCCCGCCATAAATATTGATTCCCCGCTTTAATGGTTCGTCAGTTTGCAGTCCGACGATTTTTTCCAGATTTATATCAATATAACCGGGATTGTGGCTCGTTATGGTTGTGGGTTTATGGGGATCCACCTTTAGTACACCACCCTTATCATGCTCCTGGCGTAAAAGATGTCGGCACTGATCCCAGAGTTGGCAGGTAATTTCCGTAGGCTGAGCCAAAAATAGATGATCCCCATCATAAGGGGTATAATTCTTTTGGATAAAATCTCGAACGTTAACCTCCTGGGTCCAATGACCGGGGACAAAACCTTTCCATGCTTCCATCATGCATTCCACCTTTTTGTAAATATTGATTGTATTATTTGATAGAATCACGGGAATTAATCAAATATTGCCAAGCTGTTGACAACCGGGTTGAAGCTCAAGGAATGAGTAAGCCCTGTGAATGAGGCTAACAAAGTACGTTGATTGGACGGGATTTTAAAAATAACGTTGAGATTCGACTCCGTCAGTTGCTGGGGCCCGATCTTATTGGGATGACCCTGGCTGGATTAAATGATAGAATGTTACAGAGTGTAAAATAGAGCTATGGTTGGTGTTTAAATGATAGTTTTTCAAGTCCAAAAAGTGAGTAAATCGTTCGCTGATAAAGAAGTCCTAACAGAGGTTAGCCTGGCAGTTCAGGAAAAGGAAAGGGTAGGCTTGGTAGGAGTGAACGGCTCCGGGAAGACTACCTTGCTGCGATGTCTGACGGGTGAATTACAGCCGGACGAAGGCGAAATAATCCGGTCTGCTTCATTATCCCTGGGCTGCCTGGAGCAAATGAATGACAACCAGCCGGGCATCACCGCCTGGGATGCAGTAATGGAAAGTTTTACTCACCTTATAGATAAACGACAATTGATGCATGAATTGGAAGCCAGGATGGGCGTGGCTGGAGATGAATTGCCGAAAATTATGGAACAGTATGCTCGAGTGAGTGAAGAATACGAACAGGCCAACGGCTATGCTTGTGAAAATACTGCCCGGCGCATACTAACGGGACTGGGTTTTAATAGTGAGGAATTTCAACAGGCTCTCACGACTTTCAGCGGGGGACAAAAAACCCGTCTGAATTTAGGGCGACTTCTAGCTTTGGCACCAGACATTCTGCTTCTGGATGAACCTACCAATCACATGGATATGGAATCGGTTGAATGGCTGGAGGATTTTGTGAAGACCTATCCCGGCACGGTCCTGGTTGTATCCCATGATCGTATGTTCCTGGATAGGGTTGCCACCCGCATCGTGGAATTACGGCTGGGACAATTAAAATCTTATCCGGGTAACTATAGCGCCTACGTGAAGAAAAAAGCCGAAGACGAAATAGCCGAGCAGAGGGCTTACCAAAAGCAGCAGGTATATATTCAGCAGACGGAGGATTATATCCGAAGATTTAAGGCGGGGATCAAATCAAAACAGGCGCGCGGCCGCCAATCTCAGTTGGAACGGGTAGTACGCATTGATGCTCCCCAACGGGAGCACCATATTGGCAAGCATACTATTAAGATGAATCGAGAGAGCGGTAATGATGTGCTGATGGTGGATGGGGTGACGAAATCATACCAGGGCCGGGAAGTGCTAAGCGAGGTGCAGTTAAGATTGAAGAAGGGTGATAAACTAGCGCTTATTGGTGCGAATGGGGCTGGTAAAACCACCTTGCTGAAAATAATTAGTGGGCAAATACCAGCTGATAAAGGTGATATAAGGCTGGGCAGTCAGGTGGAGATAGCTTACTTTTCTCAGGAGTATGAAGACTTGAATCCTGACCATACCGTGCTGGAGGAAATAATATTCCATTATGACCTGACCCTGGAAGAGGCCCGAACTATGTTGGGCGGGATGCTTTTTAGCGAGGATGATGTTTTCAAGCAGGTAGGGGATTTGAGCGGGGGCGAGACCGGACGATTGGCTTTCTTGAAAATGATACTGTCCGGTGCCAACTTGCTTCTCCTGGATGAACCCACCAATCATCTGGATATTGCCAGTTGTCAGGTAGTAGAAAAGATGCTGGCAGATTTCGAGGGTACAGTATTGGTGGTATCTCATGATCGGTACTTTATTGACCAGGTTGCTAATCAGGTCCTGGCTATCGAGGACGGACGGGCTGAGTATTACTGGGGCAATTATAGCTATTACCAGGAGAAGAAACAGGAAAAAGTCAAGACCCTCCACCTGGAGAAACGGGAAGCCAGAGAAAAAGTTGTCCGTCCCGAGATACAATTGCGCGAGGCAGAAAAGGAGCGTAAAAGGATTCTGCGCAGGTTTAACCAGGAACTTACCACTTTGGAAGCCAGCATAATGGAAATAGAACAAAGGAAGACGGAATTGGAAAGTCTGATGTCCGACCCTACCACCTATAATGATGAAGAAAAGGCTCGTGATTATACCACCGAATACCGGCAAATAGAAGAGACTCTGGAGGCAGCTTACCGAAAATGGGAAGGTTTAAACCAAGAGCTGGAAGAGTTGAGTCAGTAAGAAACTTCATTAATAAATAAGTGGTGCCTGGCACCACTTATTTATTAACCAGCGTCGTCATCTTGGTAGTTACGTTTCCTTTCTGAAGCATAAATACGAATATATTATGGGTTCAAATGATGCTATCAGAATTAAGCTGAAATATATTGCTGCACTGATACTTCCGGGTATAAACGCTAGCCCGAAAAGGGCAAATCCTGTAGCGAACCATATAAATCCACCGTGCCGATGTGATTTTAACCAGACTGATTCATTAGCTATGGTCCAGGGAGTCTTAATTCCTACAAAATAATTATGCTTCAGCTTTGGCATAAGATTTCCAATAAAAATAAACATGATGCCAACCATTAGCTTAATAATCATGTCAACTTTGATGAAAGCTGCTCCCAAGCTAACGCTTATAGTAATAAATTGGATGACAACGAAAAATAGCAGCATAAATATTTTTATATATTGATATTGAGATTTGAACTTGTCATAGTTTTCTCTTTTCGGGTCTAATTTCGGCAGTATATCCATAAAAAGAACAATTAGTATTCCTATGACGGGTGCCATAAAAGCCCAGGGAAACTTAGGGTAATAGGCGTCAATTTGACCATTAACATCCCAATGCATCGGAATTAAATCTGGCAGTCGGTTAAATAAAACTGCAGTTACCAGTAAGGGAATAACGGCTGTCACCACCATAATTAGCCACTTGCCTTTTTCATCTTTCATGCTTTTCCGCTCCTTTCAGTTCCATAAACCAGGTCATTATTTCTTCAATTACCGAAGTGTTCAGTTCATACATAATAAATTTTCCTTCTCTTCGATCGGAGATCAAACCCGCGTCTTTTAGGACCGATAAATGATGTGATACTGTAGCTTGCGTCATCGAAAACTTGGCGGCTATATCTCCGGCTGACATATCACCTTCATTTAATAGATTCAGTATTTCTCGGCGGGTCTTGTCTGACAAAGCTTTAAAGGATTCTTGAAAGCCCATTTCTTCACCCCAAGATTCATTTAGATTCCTATCTAAATGAATCTTAGCATGTGGATTAGAGTATGGCAAGAACATTTTGATGAATATCTAAACGTTCTTGCTAATCAGGTTAAAGCGTTGGTAATGTATGACGGAGATTATTGATATAGCATTTATGATAAACTATTGGAAGACCATTGATTGGACCAATGTTAATAGAATTGGAATTGGGGGCAGGAAGGGTATGGGAACCCGGGCTCAGAAATAATAAGTAATATAAGTTTGGAGGAGGTAAATATGACCAAGAGAAAACATATTTTCAGAATAATAAAAAGCTTTGTATTTTTAACCCTGGGCTCGGTCATAACTGCGGTTGGTTTAGAATTATTTCTAATTCCGAACAGGCTAATTGATGGTGGTGTTATCGGTGTTTCGATTTTAGCCAGCTACCTAACCAATTACCCATTGGCTTATTATATTATAGGTTTAAATATTCCATTTGTAATATTGGGCTATTTTCAGATCGGTAAAACCTTCACCTTATCAACCCTATATTCGGTTTGTGTACTATCCTATTTTACAACCAAATTTCATCCTATTCCGGCCTTTACCCAGGATTTAATACTAGTAGCAGTTTTCGGGGGTATTATCATCGGTACAGGAGTAGGATTCATTCTTCGCTACGGGGGCTCGTTGGATGGAACGGAGATTGTCGCGTTAATTCTAGGACCCAAGCTAGGGGTATCAGTCGGGGAAGTAGTTATGATCTGCAACGTCTTTATTCTGGGTTTTGCTGGTTTTGTATTCGGGTGGGAAAATGCCATGTATTCGATTCTCGCGTACTATATCGCTCATAAAGCTATTGATTTAGTCTTAGGCGGCTTGGACGAATCCAAGTCGGTAATGATTATATCCGAAAAATCACCAGAAATATCTGAAGCTATTCTTCACCGACTGGGCCGGGGAGTAACTCATTTTTATGCCAAAGGTGGTTATACCGAAGAAAACAAGGAAGTCCTTTATTGTGTAGTCACCAGACTGGAGGTTTCCAAACTAAAAAGCATTGTTTTTGATATAGACCCGGATGCCTTTATGACCATTGAAATAGTACAGGATGTCCATGGCGGAAGGTTTGACAAGAAGGCTATACATGATTATTCACCTGCGAAACAATAAAAACTGCTCATTTTTGATCGGGGGACCAAACATATACAACCGAATGGGGTGGCCATCGCCAAAGGTGATGGCTATTACATTTTTAGTCCAATGATATGATCGACTATTAGTTAAGAGGGGTAAGTTCTCCATCATGGTTCTTCAAGGAGATTCCGGTCAGATTATTTTGTTTTAAGCACTCGATTAGGTTGTGTTTCATTAACTCCCTCAGATCCTCGTAGTTACCATAATGCTTCATTATGGCCCGGGCCACATCAGTTCGGGGAGTACAGAATTTCTCAATGGATTTTTGGAAATAGGCGCCATCGCCAGCTTCAATGTACTCCTTAAAGGTGAAAGTGCCATCGCTGTTATGGGTATAGACTATGGCGGCGGGGACAACTCCGGCGCTGCCCTGGGAAAGGTTGTTGCCATACAGGTTGAAGCTGCTGTAATATATGGTGGCAAAAATCTTTAGAGTACTGTCCTTTTCATAGGTATCGAATATGTGCGGTGCCACCACATTTATACTTGCCGTGTTACTGCCATACTTTTGTAACGCTGCGGAGTAAACCAGCTTTTCTATTTCAGTTTCAGTTTGCGGTTGGAATGCGGACAGCTTGGCTGCAGTATAGGGCTCCAGCTTTTTATACCATTCCAGGGGCGAAGTGTAACTGCCCTCGGCAACATTGTTTCTATCCCCTAATATTTCTTTGCAAAGGGACATCATAATATGGGCCTTAAGATCGTTTGCTTGGCCTGCAGCGAATTGTGCCAGCATATGGTTTAGAGCGAGGTCTCCCATTTTTAAAATATTATGATATTCGTTCTGATGCTCTTCAATATATGACCCTGGATTGGAGCTCTCCCGGGGCGAGGACATTATGATTGCCAGATTCTGTTCCACCTGGGCCGTGATATCATTTTCTGTAGGCTCTCCAAAAACGCCGATGCTTTTTAACGTTCCGGGAAATATAATCTTTTCATCCATTATAATCATCTCATCTTTGGTGAAGCTCCTATCGTGACGGATACTGAGATGGGTTTCACCCTCATATTGCTTTAACTTTTCATTTATGGCATTTAGGTCAGTTGTAGCAACCTGCAGGTTATAGATCATGACCTCTGTGGGGGGGGTATTGGTGCGGGGCACAAGAGTATAATAAACATCATTGCTGCCAGTCACCTTTTTGTTTTTCCAGACGTACAGTTCCACCTTCTTAGCAATGGAAACGGGGGTATACGAACTGACAGTGGTCCAGTCAAAACCCAATATTAACGGAAGAAATTCATCTGTGAATTTGGATGATGATGCTGAGTAATCTCTAAAATCATGGCCTAGGGCCTCGCTTAAAGTCTGTCTATCAAAAGTATAGGTGTGAATACTGCTGCCGTCGTCAAACTTAAAGCTAATTATACTTAAGTTGTCCACCAGGCAGAATAGTACCGCAGCATTCTGCATTACCATGGGGCTATCCGCTATTTGCGAAAAGTTCTCGGAATTTAGAGCATAGTTAACGGTGAGACCATAAGGTTCAGCCTGGGTTTGCAGTGAAATCCCGCTTTTAAATTGCGCAAAGGGCATATTGCTGGTAAGCGCTCCGACTTTGGAGGCATCACCCAGGTATTTGGTCCGATGTTTATAAAGACTGGCAGCATCATAACCGGTTACTTCCTTGGGGGTATTATCCACATTGTTGAAAAATAGCAGACCCACCACTATGGCCCCCAAAGCTACTATAGTAAGCCACATTATTTGGGGCCTTTTTAAAAAAGTTCGATAAATCATGGCCTTCCTCCTTTGAAAACAATTTTATTACGCGCTTTTTGCACCTACACCAGGTTACCAGGGTGGACGCGACATTACGCCAGGGCGTAAGTCTGGCTTTGCAAAGCAGGTCTTATTCGCCACCTGATAGATGGTACTTGAACTCATAGCTTACCTCGCTCCAGGTGTTGGGTCGATTATGGGTGAAACTCCGTTCAAAGAATTGAACTCGGTGGTTGCGGTCAACCATAATAACTGTAGTCAATCGGGTGCCATAATTAGGGCTGGTTACAAATGTCGGAGCCAGCATTCGTTCCATTTCCAGGCTGACGCCGGTCTCGGGTAAGTCCTGATCATCGGGCTGTTCCCGGTTGGCCATTATCCCCAATAGGTGTTCCACTTTAATATCCTCAGCTTGTACCGCATCAGCGAGAGCCTTGGTTCCCCGGCTGACTTTAGGCCATGGTACGTCCAGCAAGCTATTGCTCAGGCCATGTATTCCTGGAGTCACTTCACGCCTCAATTTATCCCGGTTGGAATAGTAAAACAATGACTCACCAGTCCCTACCAGCAGGTTGAACCCATTGTAGGAGGAGCCCCCATCGGCAAGCTGGTCTAGATAGGCGGCGGGTGATAGATCACTGTTCAGGTAGTTGTGAACCAGGTGTCCACGGGAGGGAGCCTCCAGTTTCATGTTGGC
The DNA here is from genome assembly GCA_964647245.1 of uncultured Syntrophomonas sp. GTDB lineage: Bacteria > Bacillota > Syntrophomonadia > Syntrophomonadales > Syntrophomonadaceae > PHAA01. Next base: position 11,244 of record CAZYJA010000029.1, read on the forward strand.
AGGGTCCCGGTAGTTAGTTAAAGCCGCAAAGCGTCCACGGGTGGAAATACCCATCCAAGTACCGCCTTCCCGCAGATCCCTTCCGGCCAGGATATCAGGATAATCATCCCAAAAGGCTGCTGGCAAGGTAGGACGATTAAGAAACTCATCCCGGTTAGCCGCTACCACCAGTTGATAGCGGGGATGGCAGTTATAAGCAAAAAGTATTACACACATCTTTTATCCTCCTCAAGGTCTCTCCTTGGTTTCCAAGCTGAATATATTTTCACTGACCTTTTTCACTCAAATCGCTAGAAACTCGGTTTGGTTGAAGAATGGGACTGCAACTGCTGGAATAGCAGGGTGGTTTCTGCCGGGTCCCGGAAATTAATAAGCACCGGATTAGCATTGTTTTTTAGGGTAATGATGCATACCGGACCTTGGGCTGAGCGCAGGAAAAGCCTGGCACTGCCCATTCCTTCGACATTAAAATGTCCTTTGAGAATCGGTCCCAAATTAAGACCGTTGGTTTTCATGCCCACCATGGGCATTTCGGTTTGCAAACGAATATCATCAATTTCATAATAGCTGATATTTAATCCGTAAGCCCCGCTTATTTGGAGCTGATTATCCTGCAGATTAAACTGGCTCGGCAGAGCGTTCCAGGCCACTAGTGCCAAGACGGCAATGGTGATAAGCGCGGAAGCCCCCAGTCCGATTTTTTTAGTCCGAACCGACTGAGGAGTGCTCATGGATGCGGGAGGCTTAAAACGCTGGATGCGAACTAACATAACTATGATGATTAAAACAAATAAGACCCAGGAGATAGTTTCACTCCACACAAAACCAGCTTTTTTGCCGAGGTGTCCGGCTAAAATAATTCCGGCTAAAAAATATAGATAATTGCCCGCAAAGGCTCCTATACCTTTTTCCGACATGTATTTTTGTTCAGCCGAGGAAGCGGTATTATAACCGGCGATCATACTTTCGCAGCCCAGATATTTGATCAGAGTAGCCAATCCAACCAGCAGTAAAACAATGAACAGGGTAATATATGTGTCCACCAGCAACACCTCCAGGTTTTAAAACGCTCGACTATCAATCTTTGGTTTCATCTAGTATCCGGCGGTGCTCTGCCTGGTTTAATCTATTAAATACGGCATGCACTTTATCATAACTACTCCTAGTAAAGGCACATTCTTTCACACAAATTATACATCCTTGCTGTTTTACAAATACCGGTAAAGACTTATCCCTGATTATATGGGTTTTCCGCCCCGAGTTATGCGTATCAAGCTAGGCAGTATATCCAATGGCCCCGATGCCGCTAAACTTAGCAAAAGCTGCGAACTCCTTTAATGTGTCTGCGTCATACTCTGAGTATGGCACTTTCGATGATATTCATAAGGCTTAGGGCATCAATTAAATTTCTTGCCTCGGTTAAGTGGGAAGTTCTTAATATTTTTTATTATACCTTTATTACCTTGCTTTGAACTTGAATTATGCTCCGTTTAATAAATAAATAACCCCTTCAATTCTTCCGGGTGGTATCAATTGATACCTTTTGCCTGAGATGTTTTTCGAGTGCGGTGCGAAAAGGGGACAGTGAATTGTGATATAAACCTCCAAAATATTAGACTCCCGTCTAAAATTGAGAGAGTTATTTCAGTTCACTGTCCCCTTGGTTAGATTATTGTCAACTAATAAAGTTGCACATTTTCACGGGTAAGCTTTTCTATCCAGATCATCTTTAATAACTCCAGAGCATCCGAATAGTCGGTCTTGATTCCATCATCGTCATACTGGAGCTGTTCGAGAATCTTAATTTCAAACCCGTCTGGCCCCAATGCCTGCAAGTCTTTATTCAGCGCTTGGTTAAAATGGCCACCCATCTTCAGTTGAAATTGGGTGCTATTTATCTTTGCTTTCAGATTCTTGGTAGCCTCCAGGAAGTGCTTGCCATTATTTTTATTAATCACTGCAAATATACCCATATCCGGCTTGAACTGCTTATATTGATTTTGCAGCTCTTTCTTTTTTTCAGTAGACATCCTCATTTCGTTTTCACTCTCCCTTGTGGGCACTAATAGCCCATATCTTTCAATAGTGTGGCGAGAACTTTTAGCCGTTCGCCGATTAATTCATCATCTTTACTGATACAATCCCGAAAAAGCTGAATATCTTCGTCAATCTTGGGATTATCCGTACACACCTGAACCGTCATGGCATCACCCTGCAATCCGATTCGATCAATGGTAGTCTTGTCAGGATCATAGAGCTTTTCATAGCGGTAAGCTTCCATGAAATATTGCCTTGATCTACAGATAAGCAAAGCCAAATCAATTACCCGATGTAAGGGCAGTTCCTCCGATTGTCGCGACCACTTTTCACCCGTGTAGCGCCAAACCTTGGCGGATATTTCAACCTTTCCCCGATCATTCCACTGAGCCAGTCCCAATGATAAACCTTTAGCATCAGAGTTATATGCCTGTCTGCCATCAACTTGTTCGTAGTTATCCACGACTATAACGGGTTTGTGTTTTAAGGTTACAGGTATTTCCATTCAGCACACCTCACTAATTCAATAATTACTAGACTAGTAATTTAGTAAAATACTAAAATGATAATACCATATATTAATTTCATGTGTCAAAGGTTGCTTATTATTCATAATAATCTTCCCATCTTAAGAACTATATCTATTGCTTAGTTCGTATAATTTCATTACGCCGCTGGATAAGTTCTGAGTACTCCTGATCGAGAGCTATATAGCCCGGTGCTCCGGGTTTGTGCCGGCTTAATTCACTCAATACCCGAGAAATATTGGTTTCCACCAATAAAAGTTCCTCCGCTGATGATGCGGTTGCAGATTGTGAACCAGCCTTATCCGGTTGTCTCTTAGTCAGGTAGTCTTCTTGCCTGCCCTCGACACGATTGATCTTTTGTTGGCCGAACACCAGCCAATGCTGGCAAACCTGCTGCAACAGATAACGATCATGGGATATGATTATAATAGTTCCGGGAAATTGAATAAGGCTTTCTTCCAAGGCCTCACGGCTGTATAGGTCAAGATGGTTAGTAGGCTCATCAAGTATGAGCAGATCATATTCACCCATAATGGCTAATCCTATCGCCATCTTCATCCGCTCTCCCCGGCTGACTTCCCCCATGGCTACATTGAGCCGGTCATAGGGTATGCCCAGTTGCACCAGTAACTGAAAAGTGCGTTTCTGCTGATCAAGCGTCCAATTCTTTACCAGCTCTTGGAGGGTTTCCTTTTCCCCCTGCGGCAATTCCTGACTTATATAGGCTACTCGTGCTGCCTGGCTTAAAAATAATTCCCCCGCATCCAGGCTTTCTTCTCCCAGGATAGTTTTAATGAGGGTGGTCTTACCACAACCATTGGGACCCAAAATACCTATCTTTTCACCCCGGCTTATATAAAACGAGCTTTCGTTAAATAGAACTAATTCTCCATAGGCTTTGCCTATCCCATCCGCTTCTAGAAGTCGCCGAACTCCTTTGGGGCAGGCATTTAAATCGAAATTGACCCATTGTTCTTTGGGAGGGCGCTCTACTTGCTCCTCGTGCAGCTTTTCGAGGCGTTTAATTTGGGACTTTACTGCTTTATCACGCTTTTTAGCCTTGTTGCGATAATATTCCTTGCCACCCATTGCCCCTTCTCCCTTCCGGCGAGACTCGCGGTGGGCTTTATCCGACCAGGTTTTTAGCTGCGTTATAGCCGCATCGATTTTCCTTTGTTCCTTCTGTTGCGAGTCATAGGCATGCTGCCAACTTGCGCGCTCTTTTTGCCTTGCATCCCGGTACGCGGAATAGTTACCATGATACATTCGAATATTACCGTTTTCCACTTCTGCTATTCGAGTTACTGTTTGATCTAGAAAATAGCGATCATGGGAAATAATTATAGCTGCTCCCTGGTAAGCAGCTAATTCCGATATTAGGTAGCGCACTCCCTGGAAATCCATATGATTAGTAGGTTCATCCAATATGACCAAGTCAGGCTGGGAGCACCAGACTCTGGCTAAGGCCAGCTTGGTCTTTTCTCCCCCGCTTAGATTTTGCAGTCGTTCCCCGGACCAGTCCTGGACTTGTTGTATCCCCAGATGACTGGCCAGACGCCGGAATTCGTTATTTAGATCTTTTTGGCCATCTAAGGTGTTTAGATACAGGGCTGGTTCTGATTCAGTTTGGCGCAGATAACCAATATTTATGGGCTGACGAGCTGTGATTATACTGCCTTCAGCGTACTCAAGGCTGCCGGTTAGAATATTGGCCAGGGTGGTTTTGCCGGCTCCATTACGACCGACCAGGCCGATCCGATCTCCACGGCCTATATCCAGATCAACGCCATCAAAGATAACTATATCTCCATAGCTTTTCTTTACATTGCGACATGTAACTAACAATTAAAACCACCTCCAGAAAATACGAAAAGCTGCAAGTAACGCCTGTCACTTACAGCCTTTAAGGGCTAAATGAATAACCAACTATGGCCACTAAAAACACCACTGTTTCTGCGGCTAAATAATTATTGGAGTTTAGTAACAAGCATTCTGGGCACAACAGGACTGTAGAAGTAACTTCAGCCTTCTTTTAGACCTGTATAAATTTTGTTTAGGCCAGAATTTGCTTGCGCATTGCCTTTCTCCAATCATTGATTTAGTTTACTGATTTACATATTAGCACACATTAAACCTCTCATCAAGAAAGGAGTACATAAACCCCAGATGGCGAATGTAGACCTCCCAGGTTCGATAGAAGCAGGCGGCTAATATTTTATACCGGGGTCATCTGCCATCATATTAACCGTACCTCGGGGATAAAAAAGGTTATAATGATCCAGGGGTGGGTTTGGGTTTTGTGGAGTGGTCTTAGGGAAAATGAATAACAATTGATATTTTTCCCCGGCATTATAAACCAGCATATCTTCGGTGTCATAATTATGAGTGTTGGCTGGTGCCCCCAGCACCTCTTTTACAGTTGCTGCGCTAATTTGTTTGATACTGTCATCATATGATCTTACATCAAAAATCTGGGAACCTTTATTAATTCCAAAGGCAGCGTGGTGTTGGGAATAGGTTGCATAGGTTCCTTTGGCCGCTGCAATGTA
>CAZYJA010000030.1:0-15641 GCA_964647245.1 uncultured Syntrophomonas sp.
TTATCTGGTACTACAAAGGTTTCATAACCTTCTTGAAGAGACCGCGCCCTCAAAACACCCTTACTTTTATCAGTCGTTGCATAGATTCGCTGGCTGGCTTCTTTACTACCGTATTTGTTTTCCATGTATTCCTTTAATATTCCAAACGCCAAGGCAGGTTCCGTCGTGGTTCCTGACTTCGAGATAACATTTATGGAGATGTCTTGTCCTGCTATGATTTCTAATAAATGATTGATATAGGTAGAACTAAGGTTATGTCCAACATAATATATTTTAGGTCCTTTTCTAATATCTCTGAGGAGTTCATTATAAAAGCTATGGTTCAGCATCTCAATGGCGGCCCTGGCTCCAAGGGTGTCCGGCGCCGGGTAATACTATCAGTTACTGTCAAGCGAAACATTATTGACCTATGAACCTCTGCCCGGGATAAATAACTGGTGCAAATCTTCCCCCAAGGTAAGTTTTAATCAAACCTTCCAGTTCCATTATTGAAAGAATTTCAATTAATTGAATTTGATCTATCTGGGTATCTACACCTATCTCTTCAATGGTTTTAGGAGCAAAACAAAGGCTGGAAAGTATTTGTTCCTCCATATTTGTTAGGATTCTATCGGTCTTACAGAGATTCTCGTTGGTTAGCTTCAACCTATCCAGGCTCTGTATTTCTCCATTTTTAGCAGGAACTCTATCTTTTGTATCTCTTAATTCATTATCTAAATGATCATCAATTGAATTATGATCCGGAAGCAATTGTGACGGATGTAAATAGATATGCGCACCCTCTGCAATCAGGCGATTTGCTCCCCTTCCAGTGGGATTATGGATTTCATGGGGCAAAGCATAGACTTCCTTTCCCTGGGCTTTGGCAAAACCAGCAGTAATCAGTGCTCCGCTCTTTTCTGCCGCCTCCACCACGAATACTTTTTGACTCCAACTACTAATTAAAGCATTTCTCTCCGGAAAATACTCAGGCCGAGGTTTAGTCTTGGGAGGGTATTGAGAAATGACGGCGCCGGTTTCTATGATACCGGCCATTAATTCTTCATGTTCATTGGGATAACAAATATCTACTCCATTTCCTAAAAATGCGATAGTATATCCTCCAGCTTTTAAACAGCCAGTATGAGCATATCCATCAATACCCTTAGCCATTCCACTGATTACAGTAATATTATTTAGGGCTAGAAATCCGGCTGCCTCCGCCGCTACCTCTTTTCCATATGCTGAGCACCTCCGGGAACCAACGATAGACACTCCTATGCCGTTTTTTCTAAGTTGTCCTTTATAATATAAAAGTGTCGGGGCTTCAGAATACTCTTTAACTAAAACAGGGTATAAGGGATCATGGTAGGTTAATAATTTTATATCATGATTCATAGCCTCTTCTACAGAGGTCTTTGCCTGATCTAAAGATCGATGCTCCTGAATAATCTTTGCTAATAAAATTCCTATTCCGTCAACAGACATCAGTTCTTCTTCACATGCCTCATAAACAGCTTGAGGGGATTTAAAACGCTCTAACAATCTTTTTTCCAGGATTGCTCCGATACCAGTAATTTGTCTTAACCAGATCCAATACTCCATTTTGTTCCTCCTAAAGGACCATCATCCCCGCCCTTTCCTTCTCTAGGTCCCTGGCCATCAGAGCCGCTGCCACATCTTTTTTTCTTATCTTATTAGCACCTTCCAAATCAGCAAAGGTTCTCGCCACCTTTAAATATTTATGAAAAGTTCTGGCGCTATACTTGAAGCGCTCATAGGCTAACTGCAGTAGCCGTTGTCCTTCCTCTTCCACCTGGCAACATTCCTTAATAATGGCATTTCCCATCTGGGCATTACAATTAATTCCTTCTATCATCTCAAATCTCTTTTTCTGAATGTTTCTGGCAAATTCTACCCGTTCCCGAAGATCCTTAGAGCTTTTTCCGAAAGAGTAGCTGGATAAATCGATGAAATTAACAGGCTGAACATATTTTTGAATGTCCATTCTGTCTAATATTGGGCCAGATAATCTTTGTCTATATTTTATTACCTCATAGTCACTGCAGTTACATTTTTTAGTTCCGTAATAACCACACGGACAGGGATTCATTGCCGCCACCAGCATGAAACTGGCCGGATAAGTATTACTGTATTTTACCCTGGATATAGTAACCTGTTGATCTTCCATAGGTTGCCTCAATGCATCCAGTGTTTTCTTGCTAAATTCGGCGATTTCATCTAAAAACAACACCCCATTATGCGCCAGGGATATTTCCCCAGGAGTAGCATTGTTTCCTCCTCCAATTAAAGCGTTGGTGGAAGCATTGTGATGAGGTGCACGAAAGGGGCGATCCTTGATTAAGTGCCCCTTTCCCTTTAACATTCCTGCCACACTGTAAATTTTCGTTGTTTCCAAAGCTTCATCCTCTGTCATGCTGGGAAGAATCGTAGGAATACGTTTCGCAATCATGGATTTTCCACAACCCGGGGTGCCAATCATCAGCAAATTATGTCCCCCCGCCGCCGCCACAACAATATATTCAACCATCGCCTCCTGGCCTTGAACCTCATTAAAATCTACCGGATAAGGATCTTCTTCTGGAGAATCAAAGTTCACTTCTTGTTGAATATCGTATTCCTTCACACCCTCTAGAAATTCAACTACTTGTCTTAAGGAATCAAACCCAAGTACATTAATTCCCTTAACCAAAGACGCTTCATGAATATTTTCCCTGGGCACAATGATATTTCTAATACCGGCGTGCTTTGCAGCAATAACCATAGGCAGTACCCCGGTGCAGCGTCTGAGCCGCGCATTTAAGGATAACTCGCCAATACATCCATAATCTTTCCATCTATTTATATGAAGTTGATCGGTTTCCATTAACATCCCTAATGCGATCGGCAAATCAAAATGCGAGCCGCTTTTTTTCAAATCACTGGGAGCTAGGTTGATAACTACCTTCATTTCGGGAAAACGAAACTTTCCGTCCCGTAAGGCAGCTTCCACCCGTTCCCGTGCTTCTTTTACCGCCGTATCTCCCAGCCCAACAATAGAAATCATGGGCTGTCCCTCTATGGTTTTGGTCTCTACATCTACTAAATAACCGTCTACCCCTGAGATGGCAAAGCTTTTTACAATAGAAGCCACATGATGCCCTCCCCTAACGCTGAGTTGCTCATTTCACTGAACGATTTTGTTTACAGCTTCAGCTGACACCCCAAGGTTCTTACCTATTTCCTTGAAGGTATAACCATGTTCGACAGCAGCTTTCACATAACTGATTTTGTACTCTTTCAAGGATCTTTGCCTTGATCCCGTCTTAATTCGTTGAAAATCCTCGTCATTAGCTACCACTCGTCGTAAAATTCCATCTAAAGTTTTATCCTCATTATCCGGATTTTCAATGTCATTATTCTCCTCGTTCAACGCTCCGATAATATCCACTTCTTCATATTCATAAAAAGCTTTTGCTTTGATCATGGGCTCTTTTTGATCCATAAACCGTTCATATTCTTCCAAAGCCATCCTGCGGTTATCAGAAAACATATTCAGTATCTTATTAATATTCACCAATCCGTTAACGTTTTTCCGATAGTATTGGTCACTGCTCCAGTTGTATTGGGCTATGTTTTCACAGATTTTAGCCCTGACCGGATTATTGTGAATATATCGCAGCAAAGAAAATAGATATTTGTCATCCTGCACCAAAATACCTTTATATCTCCCCCCAAAGACATGGTCTGATCGGTTATGCCGTTGGTTGTAGTCTTTACTGTATCGATTATTTACCCTTTGCATGATTTTGTGTAGGGGCTTGTCCTTCGTTTCTATCATCAAATGATAGTGATTATCCATTATCACATACCCTAACAGATTAAACCCACCATCTTCTTTTGCATATTCCATATATCTCAAAAGACATTCTTTGTCTTGTCTTTCTTGAAAGATATATTCCCTATTATTTCCCCTCTTAATTACATGGTATATTGCTCCCTTGAATTCCACTCTTGGTTTTCTCCCCATCACAGCCCCCGTCACCATAAAAACTCAACCCAATATAAGATTATTTTATCAATTGTGTAAATATTTTACTATCTTTGTCGCTAAAATAAAATATAAACCCCGCCCCCTGGAAGGCAGAATTTCTTCTATCTCCCCAGGGGTTCTAGTTGCTGCAACCAGGTACCAGAAATCTGCTACCTTAAAAACTCTCTCACATCGTCAATCGTTTCCAGGTCAAATATGGCTTCTGCCAGTTGCTGGAATTTCTCCGAGGACAGCGTTCTTACCTGTCTTTCCAATTCAACCGGAATATTACCAAACTTCTTTTTCAACAGTTTCAATAATATAATTGCCTGCCCCTCCACTCTGCCTTTTTCCTCCCAGGATGTGGTCAATTCTATCATCCTACTAGCCTCCTTTTCGTCCATTTTGCCCATTTCTTCCTCCAATTCTCTCTCTTCGGTCTCGTTTAAACGGAGGTATGTCTCAAAAAAACCGGTGAGTAGCGTCATCCGGGCCGGGTCCAGTTCCAGGTGCACGAGCATTCGCAGAAACTCCAGCTTCACCTGTACCCGCTCTTGCTTTTGATACCCCATCTTACTAAGTAGGGCTGCGGCTACTGGATTATTGCTCTGTATATATTCGCGCCAGTTATGCTTCTTAAGCTCGAGCGTAAGAAAATGAAAATCCAGCACCGGCATAAATGTAAATGAAAATTCAATCTTAAATCCATCCGGTTCATCTCGTATTTCAGGATAGCTGAATACCGCGATCGGCAGTATCCGGCAACGATGTTCCTGATAAAGTCTGCTGAAGTAAACAAACATCCGCTCTGCAAAATCCCGCTGGACCTTAGCCTGATTCTCCACATGCACCAGGACGATACCCGGTTCCCCCTTCAACCTAGTTTCCACCAGAATATCAACAATGTGTTGATCCCCTCTCGTGACGTCTGTGAACAGTTCCTGCTGCAGAAACTTAATATGCTCCAGATCCATCGCCTTATAGGCCTCGGGAAAAAACAACTCCACAAACTCTACAAAAAAGGTCTCCAGTAATTCCTTAAACAGTCGATCATGCTTAATCCGTTGCTCCAATCACCCCACCCCTCTCACTTGCCCCTTACGAAACATATGTTCTGCATTTTATTGTAGCACAGGTTATATTTTCCATCAATAGAAAAACAAACAAATGTTTGTGCTTTTCCGAGGAGATGAGTTGGATTACTTTTATTTTAACCTATGCAGGGGGTAAGCAAAAGAAGCAAGAATTGAAAGGAAAAGTTGATAAGTTGGTGTCAGGCACTGAGCGTCCCAAAGAGCTGTTTGAACCATTCACCAAAATAGAATAGCCGAGGTTCATAATTTACAATAATTTCGGTGGTTTTACCTCTGTCATATAATATATTTCTAATGGCTGCATACTGATAACAGCAATTATCCTGAAGATTATTAACCCTCAAATCCCTGGCTGCGACCCTGGCCCCCTCCATAACTTCGTCTATATCTATTCCAGCAACAGCCATAGGAAGTAGTCCCACTGGGGTTAATACTGAATATCGTCCCCCTATATTATCTGGTACTACAAAGGTTTCATAACCTTCTTGAAGAGATAGCGCTCTGAGTACACCTTTACTTTTATCAGTAGTTGCATATATTCGCTGGCTGGCTTCTTTTCAGCCGTATTTATTTTCCATGTATTCCTTCAATATTCCAAAGGCCAAAGCAGGTTCAGTCGTGGTTCCTGACTTCGAAATAACATTTATAGAGATGTCTTGTCCTGCTATGATTTCTAATAAATGGTTGATATAGGTGGAACTAAGGTTATGCCCAACATAATATATTTTAGGTCCTTTTCTAATATCCCGGGGGAGTTCATTATAAAAGCTATGGTTCAGCATCTCACTGGCTGCCCTGGCTCCTAGATACGAACCGCCTATTCCAACTACCAAAAACACTTCTGATTCACTTCTTATTCTTTCAGCAGTTGCTTTAATCCTGGCAAACTCATCTCTATTATAGTTGTCAGGCAGATCGGCCCATCCCAGGTAGTCACTGCCCTGGCCGGTTTTATTATTAATCATATTGTGGCATAGGGTTATTCTGGCTTCTAATTCCCCTATCTCATTTGTCCTAAATGATTTTGAGTAATCCATGGTTAATGGTTTCATATTACCTTCCTAATCACCTTAATAAATATGCTGGATTAGTCCCTATTATATAAGAGCCAAACCTGTCCCCAGTTATTCTGGTCAACCTAATATTCACCGTAACCCATGCTCAATTTCATCTAATTGTATAGGTACCGGTTGGATATAATTCCTGTTGCCGGATTACATTAATCTTTTCATGTTTAAATGCACGCCACTGTCCGAAATCAAATTTAACAATATTAGTAGCCCATTCCTCCTGTGGATTAGGACGGTATCCTCCCAGGGGCGGTTTTAATAGCGCAGTACTATGATCATCTTCTGCTGCTACCCTGCCTGCAAAATTATCATTGGCATAAATTGTATATAACAGAACATCTTCAACCTCCATCTCGAGACAGGCTGCAACTGCCATACAATATACATATGCACTCTTAAGCTGCTGCTTAATTTTATTTTCCCATTTGCCCTGGTTTACAGTGGTGGTCATCTCAAAAATATGTAATCGACACGTATTATCACTGATAAATTCGAAAAGCGCATAATCGGCTCGCCTAGCATAAAATCCCCTTTTCAGGTTTAAAAACGGGATAGGATTCTGCTTATCCAAGTTCATAATGCACAATGACGGATGGTTGATTATTAATTCAAGTGCCATTTTTCCATCATCAGAGTCTTCCAAAAAGGAAAAGTCAGTAGTCGACTTTGCAAAAAGATCACTCTGAAATACATACTTCAATCGATACTCAATTTCAGCTTTGAACATCCTAATCCTCCTCCATCTGGAAAGCATATACTTCATCCAATATGTCTTCCAGCGTATCGTTGAAGGTAGGAATGATAAAACCATATTTATTGGATTCTAAAGTTTGAATCGTCGTCCTATTATCCGAACCGACATCGAATTGATACATCGCAATATCTCTGGGGGCAATCCGATCATCTTCATCGTACTCATACTCTTTTGATAATTCAGCCTTATTGGGATTTCCTTCTAGTTTTATCATGTTGTTGAAATGCTGTAGTATCGTGTCGCTGTGCGTAGTAATCCACACCAGCTTACCACTGTTCACCAGCTTGACAAGTACTCTGGCAATGAGCCACTGGAATTCCGGATGCAAATGCCCTTCAGGTTCTTCTATAATAATGGCATTATAGTTAATGTTGGATTGCAGCAATAAGGCCAATGGCGATATCTCTGATACGGTTGACGAGGACACATACAGCGGCAAATTCCTTTTGTTCGCGTTGGGTGTATGGTTGGGTGTATATTGGATGATAGGCATCTTTATCTTCTTGGTTGTGCTAATTTTCCCCTTCAGCAAACGTTCCTCAATAAATCTCACCAGATCATTCTCTTTCTTTGATGACATAGAAGAATCAAATTGCAAAATGAGTTGTAAAAAATCAGTATGTGGCAAGCTTAGATAATTTTCAGTAGCTTGTTCCTCCAGCAGTTTCACCGTAGGATTTCTAAATGAATGGTCAACGGTCGTTTCGATTAATCGTGGATAGGTCAACATAAACCCGGTTCTTGAGGCTGGAAAATAAATCGGTTCTCCTAAACGTCTCCCCTTAGCAGCAGGGGCAAAAACGGGCGCAGCAATCCCTTCCATCAATAAATTCCAACAAATATATATTAACATTTTCAAATAGTCATCTTTTGTATAGGTCTCTTTCGTTGTGAGGGTAATGGTATTCTTCTTGATAGAATAGCGGCCGGCACTCTCATTCCATTGAATTCGCATGGGTTTATCGCGGTGATAATCCGAGATCTGGATTTTACCTATCTCCATCGTATAATTAAAAATACTTTGAACCAGAGCTTGCTTCTTCGCCTCTAGCAAATCATTAAACCAGCGGATAAACATCTCTTCATCCGATTTCGCAAGTTCAATATCTCTATTCTGATTGTTTTTCATCCACTGTTCACAAATCCTATAACTCTTAGCCTCAGACTCACTTACCGGGAAAATCCCTTTCCCCAACGTTAAAATTCCCCATAACAAAGACATGAGATAGCTTTTACCACTATTATTGTCCCCGACGAACAGCATTAATGGTGCGATTCGAATATCGGTTTCCTTAATTTTCCCTAAGCTCTCGACATGCAGTGTCCACCGCTTATTCACCATTAACACAACCTTTCTTCAACTTCCTAATGTGCTCTTGTCCTAGAATGTTAATGAATCACTGTTATAATGATTATAGCCCTTCCACGAGGTAAAATATACCATCCACAAGGCCTTCCATACTTTTAAAATAATCCTCCTTGCGGCCCCCATTATTCTTCATTTGTCATAAAAAGGCAAGTACATAACAGCCTATTTACCAACTCCCGGCGTTCCATCATCGGGTAGTTTCTTTATTTCCAAGGATTTATCATCGCGCTTATCGAATGCTTCGTTGATATATTGGTCTGGATCTGATTTAAATAACGAATACTTAATTATAGAACAATAAACATCATTGCCATTAAAGTGGCATTTGTCCCCATGATACTCATTATTCTTTATGACTAGGTTTGGAACGTATTTAGAATAATAATCCGGGTTTTGAGTCCTAACATTGCACCCACACGAGCATTTCCCACTTGAATAAATACAATCGTACAGATCATCCCGGATTACTGCCAATAAACCGTTATGCTTATTCTTTGATGTATCCCTTAGTGATGCCTGAATTTCAGAATTGACATAAGGTCGTTCAGAAGTTGCCCATCCTACTAGCACGAGCGAAACGGTGGAATCATGAAGATATTCGTCGCGAATTATGTCCATTATCTCATCCTCTTCCAAATCCGGATCTATTTCCCCATCTCCAACAGAAGCATCAATAAAATCCTCTTCATTAAAATTCTCTATTAACTCGTCTTTTAGTTTCTGTTCGTTCTCATGATGATAACTAATAAAAGTTCTATGCATTTTCAGTCCCCCCCCTAATCAATTTTCATATTGGCCTGCACTGCCTCGCATTCATATGGAAGCATTAATAGAAAGTTACGCGAGAAATCCAATTTGCGCTTAATTTCCTGGATTCTTGCCAACAAGCACTAGTTTCCCTGTAAACAATTAAGCCCCTTAAAAACAAGATGAAGGGCTTCTTCAATAAATGGCGTATTAAACAACTTGTCATTATCATCCTTACTAAGTCCGTTCTTTAAATCTGAACCCTTTAAACTTTCAACGAGCAAGCCATAATCAGTATAATACTGTATACCCCTTGATAAGCAAACATCTAACATTTCTTTATACCCAGGGTTATTAAGTATTTGCCACTCCTCGGTAAGCTCTTTAGGTAATTCCTTGGTTTTAATAAGTTTGCAAACACTTGCTGTAACACCTCCAAAACCACCTAATAAAAAAATAGGTTTTCCCATTTCTAATGCAATCAATATTTCCTCAAGAACCCCCGGCATTCTTCCCCTATATCCTGAATGTTTCCCTCCGGCGCAAATACGAATATCACAATTCTCAATCATTTTGTGCCGCATCTCAGTCAAACACCTACTCCATATAAAACTATTCTGGGCATTAGTGGGTGGCAAAAATGAATGTTCACTTGGAATAAGATCTATTACATCCACTGAAGGGGGTACGTTAACCATATTAGCTATTGAGCGATACTTAGCTTTCCAATGCTTAATAGGTTCATTATCATTATGATAAATAGGCCAAGCGATATAATTCTCAAGGTGGATGCTTTGCGATCTAGATCTTGACTGGAGCGCATGCGCTTCATTAAAGATAAATTCTGTGAACCCATCCTCGCGAAGGTCACCACCATAAATCAAAATTGCTCCACGAATCAATAAATGTCTGGCAATATCCTGTGATACTTGTATAAGATGAGAACCATCTTGACCGATAGCAATTAATTCTTCTTTATCTGGGTCGGATATCGATATGCCGATCCTTTTGTCTTGAAGTGTGCAAATGTTACATGTTAATGGTGTATCTATTTGTATTCCAAGCTTAATTAGGAAATCTAATTCTTCGGAATACAAGGGTGGTTCAGGATAAACAAGGGATTTCAGTTTACGGCAAATAGTATGTCCATTATCGACAAATATTTTGTCGATATCTGATACCTCAGGAGGTCTGGATAGTAATTCTGCATCTGATTCAATCCAACCAGCTTCTTTAAATTGCGTGAGCAGTAATTTCGAATAAAAAAACCTTACACTCTCTAATAAAGTTGAACTTAAAATCCGCAGTAAATCCTTCTTAGTTGGTTCACCATCAAAATGAACAGAAACACTCGGCACGTTTGAAGCAAAGGGAAATCGCCTGTCCTCAAACTCCTCAATGCTGTCAATAGCAATTATAGGGCGATCATGTTCTTTTGCGCTTAAGATTTCTCTCTGGCACCAATATCGTGAGGAGTAAGAATCTGAATGTATAGCAATTATTGAAGACCCCTTTATATGTTCTATTATTTCTTCGCTAAAATCATAGCCAGGGGCTATATCTGTTGCGTCAAAAAAATTATCCATAGTACTATCGTCTATAAATTCCTTTAGAGCTTTGGCAAGCTTAAGGCTATTTTCCCCATCCTTAGCATGACTTAAAAAGATATTTAGCGCCTTATCTCTGCCGACTGCTATTTCCTTTAAAGAATCGTTCAATGTTAGACGATAAATTTCATGCGTTATCGAAATAAACATATAGTCCTTGATGAATTGGGTTTCAAAATCATAAGCATGAATCCAATTTATTTTGTCCAGACAGCCCTTTATACTGAATGCCGTACTATCGAGTGCAATTGGAATTATTTTTATGTTTTCTGATATGGTAATCCCTTCAATATAGTCAACCCAGTTATCATCAGCAACTAAATTTTGTCCAGCAAAAACGACGATTATAGTTTTTGTCGATAAAATTTCAATAGGAGCAGGAAGTTCTTCTTTTGTATTGGTTCGGTAAAAAATAGGCAGATTCATAGACCGCGAGAACGGCTTATCAATATCCCGTGATAATAATGATGAACAGTGTTGTATTATAGGTTGTAGATTTGCTGAATCTGCGGGGTGCCAAATAAAAATAACTGAAAGCGGGGGTACATAATTTGTCATAATTACCTCCTTCACACTTCATCATTTTATCAATTAATTACCATCATACCTCTTATATCCGCCTGTAAATAGACACGGAGTTCCATTATAGCCCATCTTAAATGTATTGGATAACCAATCCGCAAATGTCTTTATGATTGTTTCTTCGACTATCTTTCTATAACCCATTCCAGATTTTATTAATGATTTGACCACTTCCTCGGGTAATTGTGGGGCCTTTTCGCCAAAATACCAAAAACATTTAGAAATCAATACATAATTACTGCTAATATCTTTGTTATAGTTTTTATAATTTGTTGTTCCATCCGCAAGACTGTGATGCGAATTAACCTGTACTAGCCTATCTTGCATAACATCAAAATAGTAAATGTTGTCACCGTACTTTTGTTTCATACTTCCATTCATTACCGGCTTTTTATCTTGGAACCTCGGATCATTCCAATAGCTAGCAAAGCTTATTTTCTCATCTGTCCGCATAGCATATATCAATCGATTTCCCATATTATATTTATGCGAATTTGATCCGGTTCCGATTACCCAATCCCCAACCCTTGCGGATTTCCTTATTCCAGGTTTACAGGTAGCTAGAGTACAATATTCACCAAACGGATTTGGTACAAAACCATAATCTCGTGTAATAACATACGAATATAGTATCATACTACCTCCTAGCAGGTTGGTCTATCATTTCCTTCGCTCGGCCTGGGTTGTCCGGAACTATTATGCCAGATGTTTTCCCCTTCAATGGCCGCAGCCAACTTATCAGAGTTCCATGCAACACAGGCATCTCCGTATTTGTTTAATTTATCAGGTATATCAGCATCAGTGGCTGCCTGCATATAGACGCCAATAATTCGTTTGTCTCCGTGTTTGAATGCATATTCGATCTCCCAGTTGACCCAATCTCGTTCATGAGTTTTTGGCCCTATGAGTACTAATACGGTGCCAGCCCAATCAATTTTCGGCCTCAGCAAAGTCTTTATGTAATCCGGATCTGTCGCGTTATTAGGATTGGTCTCAATAATTGAACTGTCTCGCAAATCATAGTTCTTTCCCTTTAGTAGATCTTTAAGTTTTGGAATGTATTCCTCATCCTTACCATAATACGGAATGAATACATTAATTATCTTTGTTGCCAAATCTGCCAACCCCTTCTTTTGGTTTTATTTACTAATAATCCTATTTTTACTACCCTTCTACAATAGTTATGTATTTCCTGCAAATATTCCAATTAATCTTAAGTATTAATACTTTGTTGATTATACCTAGAGGAAAGTTCAGCTATCCAGAAATACAACTTAGCATTCGAAATGTTTTGATTCTGCACCTGGTATGCGTTAACATAGTGTTATAGAAAAGTCAAATACGAAGAAATAACTATCATTTTGGAAAGATATTGTGCATTCCTAAAGGGTTTCTCTGAAAAGTGGAGAAGTAATTATAGAAGTGCAAAATTATGGAGGTAACCAGGATGAGCCAGAACCACATCACATATCTAAACATTGAGCTCACAAATAAATGTGGCTTACAGTGCGCTCATTGCTCGTCCTCCTCATCATTTGATGGCACGGATTATATTGCCCCTAATCGAGTTCTTAGACTGTTGGATGAAGGAAAAGAATTGGGAGTAAAATGCTTAAGTATCTCCGGTGGGGAACCTTTACTGTATCCTCATTTGCATGAAGCGATTGAATACGCCCATTCTATTGGCTATAATATTAGACTTTATACATCGGGAATAATCACGCAAGACGGCAATGAACTTCAATCTATCGACGAAGAAACGTTGACATCATTTGCTGGTAAAATAGATACAATTATTTTCAGTCTTCATAGTTATTTACCAGCCGTTCATGATGAAATCACACAGAAAAAAGGTAGTTTTGATTTAACTGTCGCGGCAATTAGGAAATCAATTCAATTTGGTTTTATACCGGAAATTCATACAGTTCCAATGAGCATAAACTACAACGATATACCCGGTCTAGTTAGTTTAGCGGAGGATATTGGTGTAAGACGAGTATCGTTCTTACGTCTCGTACCCCAGGGTAGATGCGTCAATAACCTTCATTTAATGATGAATGCAACTGAGACCAAGCAGTTTGTAAATATATTAAACGAGATAGATTCCCCTGTTTTGGAACTGCGTAAGGGAGCCCCCTATAAATGTTTATTTATTGAAGAAGCAAGCGAATGTAGTGCTGGCAAGGATAAAATTCTGATTAGTCCGGATGGTAGTGTACATCCCTGTGAGGCCTTTAAATACGCAAGCAGTCATGCAAACATTAATACTCATTCTCTTGCAAATATCTGGTCGGAAGATTCAACCTTGAATCAAATACGTTTACTGGACATTTCACAAATAAGCGAGTGTAGCAATTGTGGTAATTTAGATGTCTGCCACGGTGGGTGCCCGGGACAACGATTATTAGCATACGATACCCTACAACGAGGACCAGATCCATTATGTCCAATAAGTAATATTCGATAAGAGAGATGAACAATCTCTCTCTTATCTTTTTGGGGGGTAAACTTATTGAAAGATTGGTTTGATAAAAAATAGTTCTGGTGTTAAAGTCTTTACATTCTTATTTGCTATCCTGTTAGTGTTTATATTGGCTGTTAAGGAACTAATATTAACATGTTCAATACTATTTATGATTTTCGCCATGGTGTTTGTTTATATTGCCAGAGAAAAGGAAGACGAAAAGCTAGACATTAGAGCCAACACACTATTAATTAAATTCTATCTAAAAAGTGCATTTTTCTTAATTTTCATGTCCGCCATTATGGCACTCACATTTATTGCCCATAAGTTTTGGCCGATCATAAATATTGTTCGCTAGTAAAGGTGTGATCTAAATTGGATAGTGAAGTTCAAAGCGGAATACTTTCGGGGAAACATCTGCTCAACGAAATCTACAGAAGAGATGATATTCTTATAACCAATATTGATTGGGGAAATTATGAGGGGTGGCAATTTGATCTAAACCTAGGTGATGAGGCATTTGTTACCGGTTCAGATGAACCCATAAAGCTTGGAGAAAATGACCATCTCACCATCAAGTCAGGTTCATTTGCATTACTGATAACTGAGGAAACTGTAAAAATGCCCTATGACTTAATGGGGTTCATAGCTGTCAAGTTTTCATATAAGAAACTTGGTTTAATTAATATATCTGGTTTTCATGTCGATCCGGGCTACGATGGTAAACTTATCTTTTCTGTTTATAACGCTGGCCCTAATGACATTCTAATGAGACGAGGCCTACCGGTATTTTCAATTTTTTTCCAAAGGTTGACCCAAGATTTACAAGAATTTGATAAGAAAAAGAAAGAAATTATAGAAAAGCTGCAGATGTCCGAGAGTGACAAAAAGATAATTGAAGGTAAGAACTTCAATAAAAGGTCCAAAGGTTATACAGGAATACCTTTGGACATGATAACTTCTATACATGGTCCCAGTAAATCTATAACTATGTATAATGATAGAATAGAGAAACTCGAACATACCTTTAAATTGTATGGAACCATCGCTCTAACAATCATAGGCGCCCTTATCGGCGCAATTCTATCCATGTTGGGCAATAGCTGATGAGGTATATTTACTCTACACAAAATGGAAACGACTATCCAATTGAACTAAAATCCAGTTTTATTTCTTCAAATGAGGTTGTCCACGATTATGCACGTATAACTAATTACTGCAAGACAGGCTGCAAGAACTTTAATAACGGCGGCGGTTGTCCACCACGGGCACCAATGTTTAATCAAATAGCCGACCAATTTCCGTATGGATATATAATATGCGCAATATTCTCTTCGAAGTGGAAACCGCAAAAAGTCAAGGAGTCAACCAGTCAATATATTCATTTTAGGTTTCAAGATGTCATTCTATCCAAATTCCTTACTAATTTGGGATACACAATAAAAGAACGCCTGGGCTCAGGCGTCTTCTTTCTAAACAATGGTTATTGCATGGGTTGTGGTAATAAAAGATGTAATTTTAAAAGCGGCGAGGATGTTTGCAAAAATCCCCACAAAAGAACTTTTTCGTTGGAAGCCACAGGGGTTGATGTAGAGGCCACACTTACAAATATCTTTGACCTAAAACTTCAATGGTATAAGAATAAGAATTATAATGAAGTCCAGTATATGGCAAAGAGTATCGGGCTTTTTGTGGATTCAAAAGAAAAGCAAACATTAATACACGAATCCCTTCGTAACTGCCTTCAGGTACTTCCAAGCACTAAACTAGAATTCCAGGAATAACTCGGGGCCTGACCCCGAGTTATTAGTCTCTATTATACAAGTCCCTCGTATAAACTTTATCCTCAACATCTAGGTAAGCGTCAAACACTGTCAGACCTATTTATTTAAACTATGTTAGGCTTTTCCTGCCAACCATTCATCAAGGGCGTTGGAGATTT
>CAZYJA010000031.1:0-10797 GCA_964647245.1 uncultured Syntrophomonas sp.
AAAACCTCGTATTCCTGATATAGATCCCTCCCGTTAATAAGGATGCTGCCAGATGTGGCAGGGTTCATACCAGTCATAGCACCCATCAAAGTGCTCTT
Organism: uncultured Syntrophomonas sp.; assembly: GCA_964647245.1. Taxonomy (GTDB): domain Bacteria; phylum Bacillota; class Syntrophomonadia; order Syntrophomonadales; family Syntrophomonadaceae; genus PHAA01. The sequence goes on from CAZYJA010000031.1 coordinate 99, forward strand.
TCCCGTTCCGCTCCCTCCGAGTATAGCAACTAGTTCACAGGGTTTTATTGTTAGGTTGATATTATTGAGCAGACAACATTTTTGCCCATTGGACAGCACAATATCTTTACTAAGATTACTGACTTTAATATTTACCTGACCAGCGTTCTCATCATATTCAAGCAATGTTTTACCGTCAAAGATAAAACAGTAAGCGCAAATCTCTATTATAGAATTTGGTGATAGTTCGAAGTGCCTTTTTATTTTCTGGCTGTCTACATAGGTTCCATTGACGCTGTTCAGGTCGCTTATGTAATACTTACCGGCTCTATATTCAAGGCTGGCATGGTAGCGGGACACCATTGGATGAGGCAAAACTATATCATTGGAAGGATCTCTACCGATACGCACAGTCTTTTCTTCCAGTTTCATGGCTCGGGTTACATTGGCTACTGGAGTATATTCCCCTCCTCCGCGGAGCATATGGGTTAAGCCTGTACCGGTACTTGCTTTGGCTTGTTGGGCGACCGAAGAAATTAGGCTAACTTTTATCTGGGTGGAACCAATCGCTATTATATCTCCATCCTTCAGAGCAGTCGATATGTCTACTCTATGACCGTCGATGAATGTGCCATTGGTACTTTCAGAATCATGTAAGGTTATACATCCTAGCGCATCAACTATAATCTGGGCGTGGAGCCTTGAAACCTGCTTGTCATTCAAGCTCAGTTCACAATTCCCACCTACCCTACCTATTGATAGGACTCCATTAGCTAACTGAACCCTTTTCCCACGATCTGGCCCGTCAACAACATCTAACCACCCCATAATACTTAACCCCTCCTATATGCCCTGCTCCTCCTGCTAGTCCCTCAATACCATTACCCCTATTGCCGAGTAATTGTCATTATTACCTATAACACGTTCCTTAATCCGTATTTCCATCAATTTCAGCCAATCTACAGGGTTACTGGCTTGGGCGAGGTCTGCTTCCATTTCCTCCTCTAATATGTATTCCCATAAACCATCGGTACATAAAAGAAAAGCATCTCCTGCTTTAATAGGCTTTGCTGACTTCTCTATTGCAGCACGTACTTCACCTTGATTTCCAAGGCTGCGTAAAAGACGATTTCGGTCCGCATGAAAACGAATCTGTTCTGGGGAAATATAGCCTGCATCGGCTAAAGACTGGCTAACGCTATGGTCTCGGGTTCGGTGGATAATATGTCCATCTCTAAACCAGTAAAGGCGCGAGTCACCTACATGTCCCCAGATGACTTTATCTTTATCTGCAAGCATAAGTACCAAAGTAGTGCGCATAGAAAAAAGTGCCGGGGTTTCGTCCTGAGCCTTTAAAACGGCTTGTTGAGCAGCAGCAATGTATTTATTTGCGTAGTAATTGCCAACTCCAGGAGATTCAGCAAAGGTATCCATTAAAGATTCTACCGCTATTTTGGCCGCAACCTCTCCACCCCTGTACCCACCTAACCCATCAGCTAGAACCCAGCAGGTAAAATCGTTCTGTATCTTATAGTCACAATAATCCTCGTTGGTTTTGCGACCACCAATATTTGATATTGTAGCAGTGCTATACTTCAATGTTTTTTCTCCTGTAACAATGAATAGGGTAAGAAATAGGTGTATGCTTATCGATCTATAACGCTGTGAACCAATGTACTGATTATCCTTCCAATATCCTTTTTGAACAACACCATCAGGCCAACTATAGACTCCCCATCCATTTTTTAAACCATTGGCCCATTCACCCTCATATTTATCACCATCAACATTAGCAAAGAATCCCTTGCCACTAAAGGGAAATCAAGGATCATGGACAGATGTTTATGGTGTCGCAGCAACATTGTATCGTTCAGTTACTGGAAAAGTCTCACCCAGATAGGTTACCCCAAATCCGCCGTGTCCAAGTACCTTGCCGAGAAGGTAGCGATTATTCAATAAAGTACGTGGATGCAGATGTTATGGCAACGAAGGGGGCGTTCCCTCTACCCAACCACATTGAGGGCATCGTGAGTCCGTTCCTTTGTCTGACATACATCCCATACATAGATTAGTAAAATCCATAATACATTTCCCATTTCCTCAAGGTTAGACATATACAAATAAGGTTCACTATTCCGGAACATACATAACATTCATGAACTTCGTATGGAAACTATTTTACGTTACCATCAGGGTCAGTTTTAATAACATAGATATCGCCATGATTAGTCATAGGACTATTAGAATAGCCAGCTATTACATTGCCTCCATCAATAGATTGAGCAATAGATTTAGCCCCATCACTTTTATCAGCTCCAAAGGATTTTTCAAATATAATACTACCTGTGCGATCTAATTTTACTAAGTAAACCTCCCTATTCAGAGTTCCCGGGCTGAATAGTTCGGTGGTTCCCGCAAACATTATCTCTCTATTTCCTATTTCAATAACTGATGAAGCTCTATCATCCCCAGGTCCTCCAAAGGTTTTTTGCCATTCAGTATCTCCATTCCGATTTGTCTTTACAATAAATGCATCCTCACATCCAGCCCCAAAAGAAGTGGTGGATCCAGCTATTAAATAACCGCCATCGCCTGTAATTGCTACTGAATATGCCTGATCATTTGCAGGTTCTACGATATTTCGTTTCCACTCCACATTTCCTTGCTTATCTACTTTGACAATATAGAAATCATAATCTGTAGTAACGGAACTTGTTCCCCACTTTACCAAGGTACTCCCCACTATAATAAAACCTTCCTTATCTTTCTTTATTGATGCAAATTCATTAGAAATATAGGATTCACCACGGACTCCATAAGTTTTCTCCCATTTAAGCGCCCCATTATTATCCGTTTTTATTAGCCAAGCAACTCCATTCCTATCCCCGGCGACAATAAATCCGCCATCATGAGCTTGTACAGCTGATTTCAATATTAAATATCCATCTTTTATTTTCATAATACTTTTTTCCCATTGTTCAATTCCATTTTGATCCAGTTTTATACATTTAACATCATTATCATGACTATCCATTAAAAAAGTATAATACCCATCATTATCAGTTAGGACCCCAACTTCATACCATGAATCTTCAAATATTTTTTTCCACATGACATTTCCTAAGGAGTCCAATTTAATCAAATAAGTAATCCCATTAAAAAGTTGCTTATCCCTGTAACTATGTCCCCACAGTAAATAACTTCCATCTTTAGTTTGAAGAGCATCTGTTATTTGGTCCATTCCACCAAGACCGAAAGTTTTTTTCCAGGTTTTCACCTGTGATAGTTGCTCCGGCCTTGCAAGTTCTGGATCTTCACCTTTAGTTGAAACGAAAATAACCTGTGCTTTACCGTCCCAATAGACGTGATACCCTAGGGTTTCAGTAACAAAACGTAATGGCACAAAGGTGTTCGAATCAATTATTTGTGCAGGTACTTCTATGCTTATTGATTGCCCGTTTTTATAAGCAACCTGCGCACCAATCGTTAACTCAATTTTAATATCATTTTTCTTAGCAATTACTTTGCTAGTCTCATTAACCCAATTAACCTGGGCTCCTAATGCTTCAAAAATTGATCTCATCGGAACTAGCGTGTGACCATCAATAACTACTGGGGCAAAATTCAAATTTACCGCTGTTCTGTCAATATAAACACCTATTTTGTCTAATGCTAATACTGATTTACTAATACCCATAATTATTATAAGAATCATACAGCAAAGCATCCCTGATCTAAAACATATCTTCAAATACTTTACCTCCCCTTTTCAGCTTAATGCTGAAATACAAAAATTTATGAAAGATCGTTTTCATCCATGTATGACATCACTTACCTCAATTCCTTTTATGGCCCAATATACTGCCCGTTTTCCCATCTCCCCACAATTGTTGAACCGTCTGGGTTGTGATAAGTACCCCTTCCATTCGGCTGTCCATTTTTAATATCTCCTTCGTACCATCCACCTTGCTTAAAATTAGCGGTAGCAATAGGAGGGACAACTACTGGTTCTGTTAAAGGTGTTACCGGTGTCGTTACGTTTTCGGTCTTATTACTATTAACCGTTTGCTTAGCAGGCTGTGTATTGATTTGATTCATAACCTTTGCAGCACTTCCTTCCGTCTCAGGTTGGGAAGCTTGTACTTGTTGATTTACAGATGCATTATCTTCAGGTTGCGTTTCTTTCTGTGCTGGTTGACTTACATTATTGTTATTCTCAACCTTTTGAACGTTATTGTTTTTTGGCGTATTGTTAAGGTAAAATACTCCAACCCCCAATAATATTACGAATAAACACAACACTGCCGAACTCAATTTACCATTTCTTTTAAAATAGGACTGCCGTTCTTTTCTATCGGCCTTTGAACTAGATACTTCTTTACTCGCATGTACAGCAACGGTATCTTCAATGTTAGCCTCATGTTGTTCATCGTTATTCACTTTAACTTCTCTTAATAGTGCTAATGGGGTTTCTTTAACCGGCCTTTCAGATTGCGGTTCATTTTTCGGGTAAATTGCAAGTAGATTATCTTGAAGTTCTTTAACACTTTGAAAACGCTGTTCAGGCTTCACTGCCAGTGCTTTTATTAGTAATCGTTGCACCTTCAAGTTAATCTCTTCAGGGAAAACTAGAGTATCATCATAAATGCGATCAAGTGCTTCTGGAGGTGTTTGGCCTATAATAGCGTGGTACAAGGTTGCAGCTGTAGCATATACATCTGTCCAGGGTCCCTGGATACCCTTACTGCTGTATTGTTCTAGTGGAGTATAACCTGCTTTAAGCATTACAGATAGACTTTGGCTGCGTTCATTAAAGGAATACCTAGCAGCACCAAAATCCAATACCTTTATCTGTCCATTCTTACAAATCAGTATGTTATCCGGACTCACATCCCGGTGTAATAAACCAACACTATGGACTTCTCGCAAGGCATCCATTACTGGCATTAAGATATCTATCGCCATTTCTACGGGTATCCTGCCTCCACGTTTCTGAATAAAGTGCTTAAAAGTTATACCATCCAGGTGTTGCATAACTAAATAAGCGGTCCCATTGTCTTCAAAAAAGTCTTTAAAGGATACAATTCCAGTATGGTCTGTAAATTGAGCCAGAGTACGGGCTTCATCTAAGAAGCGTTTGAGTCCATATTGAAAATACCCCTGTAGTTCGCCTGTATTATAGGCCTTGACCTGGGATTGTCCGCTTGCTCGAGTAGCCAAATCCTGGGGTAGATACTCCTTTATTGCTAACCGTATATTAGCTATCGTATCCCAGGCAAGGTAGGTTACCCCAAAGCCTCCATGTCCCAATACCCTGCCCAAAAGATAGCGATTCTTTAATAAGGTGCGAGCGGGAAGATGCTGAGGCAATGACTGAGGCGTTCCCTCTACCCAGCCACAGTGATGACATCTCGAATCCACACCTTTATCTGACATACAGCCCATACATAAGTTTTTAGAATCCATAATCCATCTCCCATTTCCTTAGGGTTGGATATATCAAATAGGTTTCACTATTCAGAGACAAACATATTTCATCAGGAACTTCTTATGAGAATTATCGTACGTTACCATCAGCATCAGTTTTGATAACATAGATATCTTCACTACTACCAGAAATCTTCATGTCATTATTAGTACCGCCAGCTATTATATATCCACCGTCAAAACACTGCGAAATGGAGCATGCTCCATCTCGTTTATTCGATCCAAATGATTTTTCAAAAACAGTGTTACCTTTACTATTTAACTTGACTAGATAAACCTCTCTATTATAGGTACCTGGGCTGAAAAGTTCAGTTGAGCCTGCAAAAACGATATCTCCTTCACCTGTCTCAATTACTGATATAGCAAGATCATCCCCAGGTCCTCCAAAGGTCTTCTGCCATTCTGTCTTCCCAAATCCGTCTAACTTGGCCACAAAAGCATCTACACATCCTGCTCCGTATGATTGAGTGCTTCCTGCTATCACATAACCACCATCATTTGTGTTCTGAACAGAAACAACGACATCATATGCAGAGCCGCCAAAATCTCTATCCCATTCCACATTTCCTTGTTCATCCGTCTTGACTATGAAGAAATCTTGGTCTGTAGCTACATCCTCATAACCCTCTTTTACCGCCATACCACCAGCTAAAATAAAACCTCCATTATTTGCTTGTATTATTGAGTAAAAGCGACTCCTTACCCCATTCCCGTATGTCTTTTCCCACTGAATAGAACCCTTTCTATCCAATTTTACCAACCAGGCATTATCTTTCAAAAGTCCACAGCCCTTTTCCCCGGCAAAAACATACCCTCCATCTAGTGTTTGTAAGACTGAACGTGCTTCATTATCAATCCCATCTTGCTGACTATCAATAGTTTTCTCCCATTGCACTATACCATTTTCATCAGTCTTTATTACAAAGGTGCCATATTTCAGTTCTAATGGACTTTTACTTCTATCGCGTGTAGTCCCGACGATAATATAACCACCATCTTCGGTCTGTTGGACACATTTACCAGAATAATCCCTGTCAATCCCCTCAAAGTTCTTCTCCAATTGTTTGTTACCCGAAGAATCTAATTTTATTAGATAGGCATTACCTGGCTCTTTAAAATCCAATGAATAAGTGGTTCCCACTAATACATAACCACCATCCCTTGTTTGCTGGACGCACATGGCTCCATAGTATTTTCCGCCACCAAAGGTCTTTTTCCATGTCTTCACCTGTGATAATTGTTCTTGCCGGGCAAATTCCAAATTTTCACCTGTAGTTGAAATGAAAATACCCTGTGCTTTCCCGTTCCAATAGACGTGATAACCTAGCGCTTCAGTAACAAAGCGAAGTGGTATAAAGGTATTCGAGTCAATTATTTGTGCAGGTACTTCTATGGGTATTGATTGTCCGTTTTTATATGCTTTGGCTGACCCAATCGTTAATTCTACTTTAATTTCATTTTTTTGGGCGGCAACTCTGCTGGCATCATTAACCCACTCGACCTTTGCTCCTAATGCTTCAAAAATTGATCTCATAGGTACTAGCGTATGTCCATTAATAACTACCGGGGCAACATTCATATTGAGTTCTGTTCTGTCAATATAAACACCAATTTTACCTGCGGCTAAAACTGATGAACTCATAAACATAGTCAGAATTAGCATAATAAAGCTTAGCATTACTGATCTACAATACATCTTCAAATACTCTGCCTCCCTTTTTTACTAATACTCTAAAAATTAATGTTTAAGTTAACATTACAAAGTGTGTCTATTAACTCCAAATACTAAATTCACCGTGCATACTGGCGCAATAGTTCTGCTATATCTGCCCGCCTAAAATCCGTTACCAGTTTATTTTTATTAAAGTCCCATATATATGGATTGGTAGCCATTTCCATCGCGCTAGGACTACCTAGATTAGGATTTGCGCCGCCCTTCAGCAATACCGGGATAGACTGGCGATATTCGCCTTGGACTGCCCACCATAGAGGTGTCACATTTGAATCGTCAATAGTATTTGGATTAGCTCCGGCAGATAGTAAAACTTGAACTATATCGGGACGATCTTTAGATAAAGCAAGAAACAAACAGCATAACGGCGTTATTCCAGATGTATTCATTGAATTAGGATCTGCGCCTGCTTTAATCAATAGCCTTACTGATTCAATATCGTTTGAACTTGAAGCGTTATGTAGTGGTGTAATGTTAAATGTGCCTGACCTCATAATGTTGGGATTGGCACCTGCATCTAACAATAGTTTGATTGCCTGTGAATTTCCAGAGTATTTTGAAGCAAGCCATAATGCATCATCATAATAACTAGATTTAGCCCATCCGTTAATTATTGATGTAAGCATTTCCAAATTTATATCTTTCCGGTCCACTAAAATTGATAACGGAGTTTTCCCGTCATTAGTCTTAATGCTAGGATTTGCTCCCGTACTGGCAAGAGCTTTCACAACTGCCGTGTGATTGTTATTGATTGCCAGTGCTAATGGAGTCCATTTATCGTTATTAGTCACGTCTGGACTCACTCCAGCATGCAGGAGCTTTTTCACTTCCTGCTCCTGTCCAGAATTAGCCGCATCTATTAATGCCTGATTTGCCTTGTTCCTATCTAGCACCATTAAATTAAATAGGGTTCCATCCGCTCGTGCATCTTTAATCCCCCACAGACAGAGAAGAATTAAGACCATTAGAATTGGAACTTTAACCTTCCAAAATACTGGCTTTTTGTTTTTCCCAGGATGAATCATTGCTAATCTAAACTTTCTCGCTAGCGATTCTCCTGCTGGAACAGGCGGTAGATAACTATATGAATAGCCAGCTTTACCTGCATCTGATCGTATCTTGGCTCCGACTAACATGTCCTGGAATTGTTGAACACTCTGGGGACGTTGAGCCGATTCAGTCGCCAGCGCCTTCATAATAACCTGATTGATATCAGAAGAAATGCTGGCTATTAATTTATCGGGTGGGATAATCTCATCCTGCGCAATACGTTCGGTAGCTTCGGGAGGTAATGTTCCCGTCAACATTTGGTATAGCACAGCTCCACACGCGTAGATGTCTGTCCAGGGTCCCTGCTCTCCTTTGCGGTGGTACTGTTCATAAGGAGCAAAGCCAGGAGTCAGCACCACAGATAGACTTCGGCTGCGTTCCCCCATCGCTAATCGAGCAGTTCCAAAATCCAGCAGTATAGGTCTTTTATCGGCAGTCAGGTAGATATTATGTGGCTTAATGTCCCGGTGTAAAAAACCTTTGGCATGGACTTCCCGTAAGCCATCCAGAATGGGCATCATTATGTTTACAGCAACCTGTTCCGGTATCTTTCCACCCTCCTGGTTAAGGTATTCCGCTAGAGATATTCCGTCGTAATAATCCATAACCAAATAGGCAGTATCGTTTTCTTCAAAGAAAGAACGCACCCTCACCACATTAGGATGGTCAAATTTAGCCAGGATGCGCGCCTCCTGTATAAATTGTTCTAAACCAAACTGGAATAGTTCCCCGTCCTCTTTAGAATGGGGTATTATTGTTAACCGATTAGTATCTCTTCCTGCCAAATCACGGGGCAGGTATTCCTTTATAGCTATCCAGGTCTCCAGATTAATATCCCAACCCAAATAAGTAACCCCAAAACCTCCTGGCTTTCCCAGAACTCTTCCCACCAGGAACTGTTTATTAATTAACGTCCTGTGCGACAAGGCTAATGGGCTTCTCTGCTCTCCTTCATCATAGTTACAGTGCGGGCATATTTCCGTGTTGCCTTTTATATTAAAACATCCGGGGCAAAGATCATCCCAGTTTCCCATTATTTTGCCTCCTTATTGCGTTCCCCTATTATCGAATATACCACTATAATGAATTTGACCCGAAATGATATCCAGGGGGGAATTGTATTTAAGGTTAGCCCGATACGCAAAAAACACTATAGCTAACATTGCTATCAAGACCAGCACAACCGTTTTTAGCGGGAATCGATTATCATTGGCCCGCAAAGGTTTCGTAGACGTCTCATAATTTTCCACTTCGCAAGCAAGAATAAGTACAGTTAGATTATCCTGTCCGGGAAGGTCTTTTATCAATGCCATTTCCAGCAACGACTCACATGCCTCCTGAGGATTACCTGGCATTACTGCAGCTATTACTTCTGGAGAAAGACTGCGGTACAGTCCATCACTACATATCAATATCCGGTCTTTGATTTCAAGAGCGAAGGGTTCTGCATTTAAATCATATTCAGCTATTTCCGGCAATCCCAGGAAACTAGTTAGGGCCTCCAGGTTGCTGGTTTCTTCATCTACTTCAGGGTTAATTTTTTCTATCCCAAACTTCTGGGAAAGGTAGTTCGCATAATTGTGATCCCTAGTAAGTTGCATTAGTGAACCACCCCGGTAGAGATATACCCGGCTATCTCCTACCGATATCCAGTTTAAATGTTGGTCTTTGACCAAAACTGCGGCCAAGGTGGTACCGGTATTTCCTACCAGGCTCTGGTCAGTAGCCCAATCCCAAACGCTTTTGTTAGCCATCCTCATAAGTTCGAATAATTGCTGGCGAGGTTCCAGAGTCAAACTGGCTTCCCCGTGTTCCTTAAGCATCGAATTAACTGATATCTTGCTTGCTTCCGCACCGCTGGACAGGCCTCCCATTCCATCAGCTAATACTGCAATTATCCCAGCTCTTTCAACCAGATTACTATCATCTAAATCCGAGAATCCAAAAGCATCCTGTTGCTGTCCCCGAGATCCTATATGCTGGACATTACCAGGGATAATTTTCATAAGACCTCCTTAATCTTTAGGGTAATGAGATACGGAGTTCAGTCTTTCCAACTAATAATAGATCCTCATTCTGCAAGCAATACTTGCCTGCTATGGGAACGCCGTTGATCATGGTTCCGTTAGTTGAGCCTAGGTCACGAATATAGACTCGCCCTGTTTCCAGAGTTATTTCACAATGTAGAGCTGAAATTTGCTCGTCGTTTTCAATAATAAGATCAGCAGGTGACCGACGACCTATCGTAGTTTTATCATAGAGAGTAAGTTGATAATAGGGTAGTCCTTTGTTATTTGCACCTAAAACCGCCAGTTTAATGGGTAAACCCGTTGTCTTCTTATCCTGTTTTACAATGCCTACTTCTGGAATTACTGGTTGGGAAATTTCATGGTCGAAACCGCCATATACTGTTAATACATCTACAACTGGCGAAGAATTCACCTGGGCTAA
>CAZYJA010000031.1:10807-15393 GCA_964647245.1 uncultured Syntrophomonas sp.
TTTTTGGTTTCAATGTTCTTCCGGTTCTCACGTTTTTTACATCCCCTAAATTGCTCACCGCATATGGGAATCCATTAATTGCTCTCCATTCCACCGTTGACACCTCCTTCAAAACGCCGACTTGTTACCTTTACGCAAAACGGCTCAACCTCCGCGCCGTTAATGTTGCAGATGTTTAGTAAGTGTTTCATTTGTCATAGTCCTTTTTCTTGAAAACAAATAGCAGGTAAGTATGATCAACAGCAACAGAACTACACCTGATGTGATATATTGCCATAAGGGCCTACTTTCAAGAAAGGATCGCGTCCCTTCTTTTTTCTCAATTGGCGTGTTCGAATGCAGGAGACGAAGATTCATTCCTTGGCTCAATGTAGTGTTATGCATATTCAACTTAATCTGAAGGCGTTGAAGCTGGCCATCGGCCTTACAGTTGCTGCAATCCAGCCAGAGTATTAGGCCTCGTGACATTGCTTTATGTAGGTAAGAGCTTATTTCTCTTAAGGAAGCGGATTCTGCCTTAATAAATTCGCCATTGGATACTCGGGCAAACTCGCCCATGTTTTTCAGCGCCTCCTCCTTTTGGGGAGTATTTGGTGGTGAGTATAATCCTATTGCATATATAGGAATCCGCTCCTCATCGATTTGTCGAAGAATTTCTTGTCGGTTTACACCCCCAGCATAATCTTCCTGACCATCAGATACAACGATTATCTCTCTCCGATTTGGCAATCCCACACTGACTAGCCGGGATAGTTCTAGCCCCTTGGCTATGCCAGCATTGAACTGCGTCCCATCTTCCACTGGCACCAGATCTGCAACTACCGTTTTTAAAGCCGCCTTATCACCGGTGTAATCATGCACTACATTAACCTGGTTACCAAAGGATATAATGGCCATTCGATCCTTTACTTGCAGGCTATCAATCCAATCCTCTACACTTAACTTCATCTGCTTAAACTGCTCAGGACTAAGGGAACGTGAAACGTCCACCAACATTACATATCCTATTCCTTCATCTGCATCAGACCATTTAGTCATTCCTGTTACTTTCAGTGGATATTCTCCTAGAGAAACATTAAACTGTTCAGATTTAATATCCGTTACTTCTTGCTCGGCCGAATCTCGAATGTCTAAATAAACACTGATTCTGGGAAAATCCAGGCAGGCTTGACTGAGGGTTATCCGTGAAAGATCCGCAGCCGAAACATTAAATGAGAACATACTAAGAAATAAAATTAGAAAAAATAAAATACTTCGTTTTAAGACCACTTGAATCTCTCCCCACAAAATGGTACAAAAAGCAATTTAGTTTGCCCGAGCTCAATGCAGTCATATGGGGTGAGTTGCACACTTATATCAACTTCATCGCCATTCAGGTAGACCAAGCCTCGGCTTTCTCCAACCTGTAATTTAAATGAGTTTCCTTTGGGGTTATAGCTTACGATGGCATGATTTTCACGGGATATAGTTTGATCTCCTGCTATATAGATGCCCATTTTTTCTGAGCGACCAATAAAATTCCGCTCGCTGCGAATACGGTAGTCTCTACCACGATCAGGTCCTTCAATACAAACCAACCATCCTACAACTGGATCAATCCCTAGCTTTTTGCGAACGATACCCACTGTTTCTCCACCGGCCGAGGCTGAATTTTTGTTTTCGTGCATGGGCACTGTATGATTATCCTCCCCCACTCCCTTTGATGCTGTGAAATTAATGTCCAGACCCTTAACCCCACAGTGTGGGCATGTAGTATGTTTAGCCTGATCAAAATAGTGCCCGTTATCGCAGCGTTTCATCGCCACTCTCACCCCTCCCTAGAAATAACCAGATATAACACTATATTTTTCTATATTAAAAGTTTCGATTTGCGGTTTAATTTTCCTCTATTTTTCTGCAGGAATATCAATCAATAACGTTATTATGAAGTTTTCAAGTTCATGGAAAAGAGCCATCAGGAAACTCCCTATGGCTCTTGTTTTAACATTATGTTCTATTTCATTAAGTCTAAATTATTAACATAGAGTCAGGCTGAACCAGATATGCAACGATAAAATTCATTTTACCATGACTCTGAATATCTTCTCTTTCTTCTTAGCAAGAGCGATGGGATAGCGGCCATTATCTTCTATAGAAGTTCGCAAAACCCCTTTAATTTTTGTACAATTGTTGTCTCTGCGATTATGGCTTACCTTTTATCTTTTAATGGTTTCTAGATACTAAATGACTCATCGTTGTCATTTAATATTTGTTCAAGCTGGTTCCTAATCAATTCATAATCTTTTCTGGATAGACCGCCTTCGCGTTGAATTTTCCAGTCAAGCAGTGGCCAACCTTCTTCTTGCATTCTCCTTATAATGATCCGACATCTTCGTAATTGAAACTGCTGTTTTGTCTCCGTAACCTTATTAATAAACTCCTCACATCTGAGAAGCTTATGCAGGTGTTTTTCCAGCATTGATAGAGCCCCACTTGCTTTGCCCATCGAATTTTTACTGATGCGAATTGGTTTGGTTCGCTTCAACAAATCACTGCGAGCCTTTTGAAGTTGCAATAATATTTCCTGGTCACGTTGATCCCAATCTATGTATCCCTGGCTACCCTTTTGTGTTTTTACAGCCGGAAGCATTTTAAAAAGCCATTCTCTATCGTAACGGTAAAGGAAAGTATATTCTTTTTGACACAGCCTTCGCACCTCCGTTCTGGATAGTTTAGGATATTCTTTTAAAATATGAAGCAGTCCATTTCTGTACTCTTCTTTCAAGAGGCCTTCTGGCCTTGGCTGATCAATCTTGTCTGCATCATTATTATCGAAATTACTATCTGCATACAGTGCTTCAAACTTGTGAATAGTCTTTATATCACATCCTAATTGACGTGCCATTTCGTTATAGCTATGACATTGGTCGCATAAGAGCTCCTTCAGTTTATTTTCCCAAACATATCCAAAAGCTTTGACCCGGCCTTTTCTATATTTGTCATTTTCTGATTTATCCGGACCTTTTCGTGAATAGATATATCCACAATCACATGAAAATGTCCCTACAGGCTCTCTGGTCTTATAATCAGCAGTTATCCTAAGATTGGTCACAACATCCTGGCGGTAATGATCAGCGGCTCTATTTAGGCAGGGCCAAGTGCCTTTCCCAAATGGATTGTATCTCTTCCGTATCCCCTGGAAAAATATATCCATATCACCAGTCAAGAATAGTATCAAAAGAATATGGCGCAAAGGGTGAACTGTTCGCGATACATTGCGAGTGGCTGCTTTAAGCCAATTATACTCATCATTTCTATCAAGACTTGATTCCAGAATCTCCAATAATTCAGATCCATAATGATTGACCACCATATCGTGCAACTCGTCCTGCTTAACTCTATAGTTATTTGAGGCAAGCCCCTTTTCATAGAGCAGGTTTTTGTATCGAAGCAAAACATCCGCCTTGCTGATATGACCCAGATCATTTACAAGCAGATAATATGCTGCTTGGGAAATACGCAACAGCTGCTCCTTATATTTTTCTTGATACAAGTCCTCGTGAGAGAAATCAAGTAACTGGCTATCAAGCCGGATATATTCAACCCGGCTATATCCCTGTCTTTTAAGAGGATATTTTTGGAGAGTTGTTCCATGATGGGGACAGAGCATAACCCCTTGAAGCTGGTGTTCCCGATGGATATAGGCCTCTCCGAGGGTATTGATTTCTTTCTTGGCACAGACCGGGCAATAGAGGATACTATCTTTTTTACATATGCTTCCTGCTACAATCCCAAGTTTTGTATATATGCCATTTCCATTTGAAGACTTAATATCTCTCAGTAGTTCCTTCTTGCGTTTCTCTGGCAGAAACGGTGCATAAAATGGAAATAGCGTATGTTCCCGTATTAATCGTTCCGAAGAATAGCAACCCCCAAGCACTTTACAAAGGAATTCAAGGTGACTGCCTATCTCGAAGCTCGGAATAACTGAATTCTTTCCGAATAATTCCATTAAAGTGTCCTTAAAATCAATATTGCCGGAATAGAAGTGATACCGTGCCAAAGCAGAGTATAATAACTCATCCGGATATGGATCTGTAAAAAAGGACAGCATAGTACTCACTCCGCTTTCCCGAACTCCTCAAAAGGGTTCTTAACAAAACCTTGTCTTTTCAACAATTCATAAGGGTGTTCTTTTTTACGGACGGCTTCATCATAGATAGTCAGTAAGTTATTGCTGCCAACAGGAATCATCTGTGCAGGTCTCTTTTTTAGTTGCTTCTTCTGGTTCTCAGCAAAAATACGTTCCATAACCAGCATCTTCAAATCATCTTCCGAAATGTTCAACTCACAATTACTAATTACCGTATTGAGAATCTTTTTTATCTCATCTTGCCCTAGCTGAGGGAAGAGATTAGATGAGCAGATACTGAAATATAGGGAGTCATGTGCATTCTGTCTTCTGATTTTCATGTCTTTCTTTTTCGTGGTTATGGCTTCATTGACCCGTTCCTCCATCTCAATATCATGTTGAAGGCTTTTCCAAACACCTTCTTCATCGATGCAGATATCATCAAATTCTACAATTTTCAGAGGATCACCGGAAC
>CAZYJA010000032.1:0-10927 GCA_964647245.1 uncultured Syntrophomonas sp.
TGTGGATATGGTAATATGCCTTTGGCCTATATTGATGCCGCGATGATCATTAAGTATATATACCGATTTAAGGACTTCATCGAAATTCAGCAGCGGTTCACCCATGCCCATGTATACAACGTTGGTTATCAGCTGTTCATTGGGAGCTTTTAATCTTTTAGCTAATTCCCGTCGTGAGCCTAATACCTGTCCAGCCATCTCATAAGCCTGCAAATTTCTTTGGAAGCCGGATGCTCCGGTCGCGCAAAAGACACATCCGATGGGACATCCTACCTGGGTAGAAACGCAAAGGGAATAGCGATCTATTTTATCCCCACTCTGGGGTATTAGTACTGTTTCAACTTTTTTCTTATCTTTCATTTCAAATAGGAACTTGCGAGTATTATCCTTCGAGACCCGTTGTTTGAGCACCCGCGGTATGGATATTTCTGCATTTTCATCTAACCGAACTCTAAGTTCCTTGGGTATATCACTCATCTCATAAAAAGAGCTGACTTCCTTGCGGTATATCCACCCATAAATTTGCTTGGCTCTGAATTTGGGCTCTCCCCGGGATATCAAATAATTTTCCAGAGACTCCATATTCATGCCCAGTAGTTCCGTCTTTTTTTGCACATTCATGTTAAAAGTTTTTTTTCCTCCTCATTTTGGCATAAAACATCCCATCGGTTTCATATTTCCCCGGGATTATGGTCAACATCCCCCCGGCTGCTAATTGCCGGTCCTCACCATCTAAAGGAAAATAGGATATATCCTCAGCGAAACCTGCTAAGACAAAATCCGTATTATTACTCAAAAACAGTTTTACCTGGTCCTCATTTTCAGCCCGGTTTATGGTACAGGTGCAATAAATCAACCTGCCGCCGGGGAGCACTAAAGAAGCACTCTTTTGCAGCAACCTGGCTTGCAACAATTCTAATTCCGCTATGCCAGTCGGGTTTTTTCGCCACCGGGAATCGGCCCGACGACCTAAAACCCCCAACCCGGAACAGGGAGCATCCAATAAGACCCCATCTGCTGGGGCGTTTTCGGCATTAATATCCAAAATATCCTGCTGATGACCTGTAGCTATAGTTATCCCCAAGCGCGCACAATTACTAACCAGCAAAGCCAGTTTATGATCATAAATGTCATAGGCATCAATCTTGCCTAAATTGTTCATTTGTTCGGCCATGAAACCGGTCTTCCCTCCCACCCCGCAACATAGGTCAATAATCCTTTCCCCCTCGCGTGGCTTTAGAATAGAAACTGCTAACATGGAACTTTCATTCTGAACATAAAAGCGACCAGCTTGGAAAGGTAGTATATCAGACAGGCTTTTTTCCATGGTCTCTACTTGTACTGCCCAGGGACTTCTGGGAGTGGCGTGGCAAATAATTCCTGCCTCGTTCAGAGTAGAGATTAATTCATCTCGGCTGCCTAATAAATCGTTGTTGCGAATAATCAGAGCTGGTCTCTGATTGAAGTATGATAACATGCTGCGGGTAGCCTCTATTCCAAATTCCTGCATCAATTTGTCAACCAACCATTCGGGCTGCGAATAATACACCGCCAAATATTCCAGGCTATCCACGGGCGGATATTTTATGGAATCACGGTTGCGAATGATGTTGCGCAAGACTCCATTGGCAACCCCAGCCAGTTTGGGACCAACCTTGGGGCGAGTCAGCTCCACCGCACAATTAACGGCAGCATAGTCGGGTATTTTTTCCATAAATAATATTTGATACAGAGATATGCGCAGAGCATTCCTCAACCACGGATTCTGCTTTTCCAAGGGCTTTTGTAAAAAAAGATTAAGCACCCAATCCAGGTGCTTTAACATCCTTATAGTTCCATTAACAATCTCTGTAACCAGGTGCCGGTCATCCGCCATTAAGGTGGATTTCCTTAAATATTGGTCAAGCACAATATTGGTATAGGCGCCTTTTTCCATAACACTATGCACAGCTTCTAGCGCTAATCGACGTGGATCGGTAGTTATTTTTCCCGCCCCACCTGCTGATTTAGTCATCACTGTTACCCATAAATATCATAACGTAATAGAGTAAATTGGAAATGGCCGATAGCGTTGCCGCCAGATAAGTGAGGGCCGCCGCACCGAGAACCTTTTTAACCATGGGTACCTCATCGTTGCTCACCAGGCCAGCTTCACTTAGTTGCAGCACAGCTCGACGAGAAGCATTTAACTCTACCGGCAGAGTAACCAGTTGAAATGCGACCACTGCGGTGAATAGAATAATACCTAACAGTAATAGATTTAAGCTATTCATTAGCATTCCCACCAAAAGTATAGGGAAGGAAGCGGATGATGCCAGATTGGTAATCGGTACCAACGAATGGCGTAGTTCCAAGGGTCCGTATTTCTGATGGTGTTGAATTGCATGACCTACCTCGTGAGCAGCAACCCCAATAGCAGCAATTGAGTTGTTTCCATAAACCGTTTCAGATAGATGCACGGTATGGGTGCGGGGGTCATAATTATCGGATAGACTGCCTGCAATTGCTTGAATCCCCACGGTACTGCTCATGCCATTCCTTTGCAGAATAGTCCGGGCAACATCGGCCCCACTGTAGCCTCGGGAAGATCTTACCTCAGAATACTGTTTGAACGTCGATTTCACCTTAAACTGAGCATATAATGACAATAATAACGCAGGTATGATAAATATTAAGTAACCCATTTATATTCCTCCTTTACACATAGTTTGCAACGCTTGTTCTACTTTACTAATGTCTACATTGGTATTAATACACGGTCCATTAGGCCGGCAATTAAGAACCCCCATAACTGGCAATAATCCTGAGTCCTGAATTCCCATGGAAAGATCTCTTTCACAGGCTACGGCAATTACTCCTTGGGGTTTGCATTCCTCAATAAACTTGCGAGCCAAGGTTCCCCCGGTGGCCACCTTAATCGCTGCGTGGTACTTTTCGCCCAGGTCTATAAGCTCGCAAATACAGCACTTCCCGCAATGCTTACAGTTGTTAATGTCCATGGTAATTTTATGAGGACAATCCGAATCCTGCAAACAATGGGGCAAAAGAATCATAACTTGATTTCCACTTAGAATTAGTTTCTTCGATTTTACCAGATTGTTGTTTACCGCAATATAAGAGCGCAGGATCTTTTCTTTGCTAATCCCGGCAATACGACCGGTCAAGATGGTAATAGGAAAAAGTATTTCATTGGCAATACGAATAATGCTATCAAATGATGGTATACTTTTGGATCTGATAATCATGGTAATAAGGGCTAGTATTCCCACACCCAGTATAATAAATATGGCTCCTACAATAGAAATAATACTTATTAACAGAATTTTGCTGATAATAATATCCCGGTTTTGCATCAGATACCAGGTAACCATAGCCAATAAGGCCACAATAAACATGCTGCTGACCAGCAGTCCTACATAAACGCGTTTTTTGGTCTCTACCATGCTTGCCTCCATAAAGTCCTCAAAAGCATTAGACACCTAGAACATTACCCGGAGCTAATTCGAACCCTTTTAAAAAATCACTGCAGGGCAAGCGTCTTTTACCCTCTTTCTGAACATCGGTTATTTCTAAAATACCCTGGCCGGTCTGTACTTTAAAACCATCTTTGGTCAATTCGGTAACTTGCCCAGCCACCCCGGTCTCGATATCATTTACTAATCTGCAATCAAAAACCTTAAACTTATAGTCATTAAATGAGGTAAAAGCAGCCGGGTAAGGACAGAGAGCCCTAATTCGGTTGCGTATTTTTATAGCTCCGTCATTCCAGTCGATTTTCTCATCCTGCCGGGTTAACATCTTAGCATAACTGCTGCGATGATTATCTTGCTTGCGGCGGGGACAAGATCCACTGGCCAAGACCGCAATGGTATCTAACAGTAAATCAGCACCAACCTGGGCCAGGATGTATTTAAGCTCACCATAATTCATATCCTCATCTATATCGACTGGCATCTGCAGGATAATATCACCGGTATCCAATCCTTCATTCATGAACATGGTAGTAACTCCGCTTACCTTATCGCCGGCCATGATTGCCCTTTGAATCGGGGCGGCCCCGCGGTAATGAGGCAGTAAAGAAGCGTGCACGTTAATACAGCCCAACCGGGGCGAATCGAGGATTTCGGGGGGAATAATCTGCCCGTACGATACTACCACGATTATATCTGCATCATAACTGCGCAACATATCTATGGCGTCATCATCTCTGATTCGGGTTGGTTGAAAAACCTCAATATTATGTTTTAAGGCCAAATCTTTGATTGGGGATGACATAACTTTATTGCCTCGGCCTTTGGGCCGATCCGGCTGAGTTACTACCCCGACAATCTCGTATTTCGAATCAATTATCTTGGCCATTGAAGGAACTGCAAAATCCGAAGTTCCCATAAAGACAATTTTCAAGTTATTGTCACCCCCCTTATTTAAATTGAGTCTGTTCTTATTTTAATAGCTTTATCAGGAAATAGAATTCCATCCAGATGATCAATTTCATGCTGAATGGCCTTGGCTAACAAATCCATAGCTTCCAATTCGATGTTTTCACCCTTGGGGTTTATACCCTTAACTCTAATTTTTTGGGCCCGCTTGAGCCATCCAACCTTACCGGGTATGCTTAAACAACCTTCACTGCCTGATTGTTCGCCCTCACTATAAACGATCTCCGGATTAATGAGCTCAATTAAATTGTCTCCTGGATCAACCACAATAATACGCTTGCTGATACCTATTTGAGGCGCTGCAAATCCCAAACCATCGGCTGCATACATCGTATCACGCATGTTTTCCAAGACTCGCAGAATCCCCGCGTTAATCCTTTTTACCGGCAAGGCCTTTTGTCGTAATACCGGATCAGGGTCTACAAGTATTTTATATACAGACATGACTGCCCTCCTTATATCGTCGAGATTGGATTAAAGTCCATTTCTATTTTAACATTCTTGTCAACTCCTGTGGCGAGAATATACTCGGCTATACTTCTCAGCAGGGATAAACTAGCGCATTTTATAATAATTTGATAGCGAAAGCGTTGGCGAATTCTGTATATGGGACAGGAAGCAGGCCCTAAAACTACGATATCTTCCTCACTGGCGTCGATTATTTCTTCGATAAGACTGGCGATGGCCTCGGCTGCTTTATGAACTTCATTTTCGGCTTCCGAACTAAAGACAATTCTAAGCAACTGGGTATAAGGAGGATAAACCAGTAGCTTACGCAACTTGATTTCCTGCTTATAAAACTTAAGGTAGTCCTGGCTGCTGGCCATTTCTATTATGGGATTATCAGGGTTATAGGTCTGGATTATTACTTCCCCAGCGCTATTACTCCGGCCGGCCCGCCCGGCAGCCTGAACCAGCAACTGAAAACACCTTTCCCCAGCCCGAAAATCAGGTAAATTTAATATGCTATCCGCATCAACTATTCCCACCAGAGACACACTGGGGAAATCAAGACCTTTGGCCACCATCTGAGTGCCTATTAGTATATCTATTTTCTTGTTTTTCATGCGGTCCAGGATAGATTTCTGGATGCCTTTTTTCTTGCTGCTGTCCATATCCATTCTTTCGACCACCGCCTGAGGAAAAAGACTCCTAACTTCTTCTTCAATCTTTTGCGTGCCGGCACCAATAAGCTGCAGATGCTTGCTTCCACATCGGCTGCATTCAGATTTTTGCTCAACTTCATAATTACAATAATGACATACATTTAAATGAATATCCTGATGGTAGGTCATAGCCACTGAGCAGGAAGGGCACGAAGCAATGTTACCACATTCCCAGCATATAGTCATAGGTGAATATCCGCGCCGGTTTATGAAAATTATGATTTGTTCACCCCGGTTTAAGTTGTCAGCCATTTTATTTCTTAATTGCGGCGATATTAGACTGCGCGATTCATTCTTAAAGGCTTTCCTTAAATCTACGACCATGACCCTAGGGATCTGCCCCCCGCCCACTCTTTTTTTGAGAACCAGGAGTTTAGCTGAACCATTCTGTCCAGAATGAAAGGTCTCCAAAGATGGGGTTGCACTGCCCAATAGAATTACCGCAGATTCCAGGATTGCCCGCTGCCGCGCCACTTCCCTGGCATGATAACGGGGTAGTTCTTCCTGTTTAAAACTTCCCTCTTGTTCTTCATCCATTATAATAAGCCCCAAATCAGCAACGGGGGCAAAAATTGCCGATCGGGCCCCCAGAACCAGTCGCGCTTCTCCCCTTTTTATCCGGCTCCATTCATCATAGCGTTCGCCCGGGGACATGCCGCTGTGGAGAACTGCCATGGGACCGATACGGGCCGCGAAAACATCCACAAATTGTCGGGTGAGAGCTATTTCCGGCACCAGGACAATTACCCCTTTACCCTTAGCAATGGCTATTTGCGCTGCATGCAAATAAACTTCGGTTTTACCACTGCCGGTCACCCCGTATAGCAGCATTTCACTCATCTTTTGACTCTGCAATGCTTTTTCCACCTGCTGCACGGCCAGATCCTGCTCATCATTAAGTTGTACCAGGCTCGCCTGCCTAAGGCCATTTTTACGTTCGATTCCGACCAGACCCTTTTTAACCAGAGTTCTCATAGTTGCCAGAGATACTGTTTTATCTAATACTTCTCGATCAATCTGTCCGGCCTGCAACAGCAATTCCATGGCTTGAGCCTGACGGGGTGCTTTCCGTTTAAGAGCTGGCAAATCCTTTTCAGGGTCAAATAATCTTAGTTTATAAACATAGCCCTTTTTATATTCATGACCCATATGGTATATGCCCGAGCTCGTTATATAACCTTTTTGTTGCCACTCCGTCAACTCATCCTGACTGGTATATTTCAGGGCCTGACTTAAATTCATCTCCCCGTCTCGCCACAGCCGGGTAAAAAAATCATAGTTTGAATTTATGGCCGCTTCAGCCAGGTCTCCAGAACCATGCTCATCTATAGCGGGCAAAATTACTTGCCTGGTCTTATGGTGCAGTATCCTGGGAACCATGATATTTAGAGCTAAAGATAGCGGGCACAAATAATACTCAGCCATCCAGCGAGCCAGGGCCAGGAGCGACCGGTCAAAAACCGCCTCCACATCCAGAACCTTTAGCAATTGTTTAATAGGCTTCTGATCGGATAACTCAGTTTGTTCCAATTCCGCTACGATAAACCCCTCTACTTTTCTGCGCCGAAAATCTACCAATACTCGCTTACCAAAAGTAGCTGTGGCTTGTAGTTCTTCCGGAACTCCATATGTATAAGCATTATCTAATTTGCTGGTGGGTAAATTCATGACCAGCTCTACGTATTTCATGATACCCCCCCTTTTAGGTAATCCTGGTATCAACCTAAAAAATGACTTATGGCTTGTTTCCGCAGTGCCCAGGCAATCCAGTGTACTATGCGGACCGGTATTCTTACGACCGACGGCTTAATTAGAATTTCACTCTAATTTCAAAAAGCCCGATCAGTCAACGCACACTATACGGGGACGTGACCTACTGTGCAACGGACGGTCAGTCCCCATACCTTATACGTTTCAATCACGGGCTTCCCCTGCTTTAAACTTCACGCCGAGCGGCGGGCGACATTTTTGGGTAATGCTCAGGCGGCAATTCCCACCTGGTTAAGGGCTATTTCCTAAGCCGTGCTTCTACAGACCAGCTGACACGCGGATAGCTTCCACCTTATCAAGTCTCTCCCAGCTAAAATCAGGTTCATTGCGGCCAAAATGTCCATAAGCAGCAGTTTTCTTATAGATCGGCCGCCTTAAATCCAGATCCCTAATGATAGCTCCGGGGCGAAGGTCAAAATGCTTATCTATAAGCTCTACTATCTTTTCATCCGCTATTTTATTCGTATTAAAGGTTTCCACTGAGATAGATACCGGACGAGCTACCCCTATGGCATAAGCCAACTGAATTTCCAAACGATCAGCTACTCCCGCAGCCACGAGGTTTTTGGCTACATAGCGAGCGGCGTAAGCTGCTGAACGATCCACCTTGGTGGGATCCTTACCGGAAAATGCTCCTCCCCCATGCCGGGCCATGCCGCCATAAGTGTCGACTATAATTTTTCGGCCGGTTAAACCACAGTCTCCCTGGGGACCGCCTATAACAAAGCGCCCGGTGGGATTAATATAATATTTGGTGTTATTATCCAACATTTCGGTGGGGATAACTTGACGCACTACATTTTCGATTATATCGCGCTCAATAGTGTCGTGATCAACCTCAGGATGATGCTGGGTTGACACTACTACGGTATCAACTCGAACCGGCTTATTATCCACATATTCTACGGTAACCTGAGTCTTGCCATCGGGTCGCAAATAATTTATTATACCCTCTTGCCTTACATCGGTTAAACGTTTGGCCATCTTATTGGCCAGGTAGGCAGGCATTGGCATATAGGCTTCAGTTTCATTGGAAGCATAACCAAACATCATGCCTTGATCCCCAGCTCCGATAGCATCTATTTCACTGGTGGATATTTCCCCCGTTTTTATTTCTAATGCCTGGTTAACCCCCATGGCAATATCAGTTGACTGTTCATCTATAGCAGTTAATACCGCACAGGTATCACAATCAAAACCATATTTGGCTCGGGTGTAGCCAATTTCAGCAATGGTACTGCGAACCAGTCTTGGTATATCAACATAACAATCAGTGGTAATTTCTCCGGATACCAGTACCAGACCCGTGGTCACCAAGGTTTCAGCAGCAACCCGCGCATAGGGGTCCTGAGCAAGCATTGCATCCAAAATGGAATCGGATATTTGATCAGCCATTTTATCTGGATGACCTTCCGTAACTGACTCGGAGGTGAACAACCTTCTTGTCACGATAAACCTCCCCTTTCATCCTGAAAATCTAGAATAATTCCACTACCCGGTCCAAGATAGCCGCGGCCACCATATCTTTGCTCATTTTCGGCAAAGCTACTACCTCACCGGCTCTAGTTATAAAAGTAACAATATTGGTATCGGTGGCAAACCCCGCCCCTTCCATTGTTACATCATTGGCTACAATCAAATCCAGGTTTTTGGAGACCAACTTCTTACGAGCATTATCAAGCACGTTTTCCGTTTCGGCCGCAAACCCTACCATAATAAGTTTGTCCTGTTTGCGGGCACCTAATTCCCTGAGGATATCAGGATTTTCCACTAACTCCAGGGTTATTTTACGTGACTTATCCTCGGTCTTCTTCATTTTTTGGTCTAAAGCGGTGGCAATTCGGAAATCCCCTACCGCAGCCGCACCTATAATAACATCACAGGTAGGCTGATATTTTAACATAAGGTCGCACATCTCCTGTGCACTCCATACCGAGATATATTCCACATTGGAAGGTGGTGACAGTGGGGAAGGGCCACTCACCAGGATTACCTCAGCGCCCCTTTGGGAGGCTTCTTTGGCTAAAGCAAACCCCATTTTACCGGTTCCCCGATTACTAATATAGCGGACCGGATCAATATCTTCACAGGTAGCCCCGGCATTTATCATGATCCGTTTACCGCAAAGATCCTGCTTAGGACAAAGCAGATCCATAACTTGCTGATATATATCTTCTATTTCCGGCAACCTGCCTTTGCCACTTACGCCGCAGGCTAATACCCCACTATCAGGATCCATCACGTGGTATCCACAACCGATAAGTTTCTGAATATTATCCTGAACTATGGGATGGTTATACATATTGGTGTTCATCGAGGGTACCACCAACACCGGAGCAGTGTTAGCCAATACCACTGTAGATAATAAATCATCGGCCAATCCATGGGCCATCTTGGCTATGAAATTCGCGGTTGCGGGAGCGATAACCAGCAGATCCAGTTGTTCAGCAATGCCAATGTGCTGCACTTTCCATTCTAAGGACTCCGACCACAGATCAGTTGCTACTTCCCTGCCGGATAGGGTTTTAAAGGTCAATGGAGTAATAAACTGGCTAGCTCCTTCGGTCATCATTACAATGACCTCCAAATTATCCTTTTTCAGTTTACTGACCAGATCAGCTATCTTATAAGCAGCAATACCCCCGGTAATACCAATACCAACGGTTTTAAGCAAATCTTAAACCTCCTTAGCGGGCAAACTTTCTTCCTTGCTAACTATAATTACCCGGGAGTGAATAATATCTTCCAAAGCCTCAGTAACCATACTGGAAAGACGATAGTTTTCGTCATTTCTTCTTTTATCCGATAATGATCGTGCTCTTTGGGCTGCAGCTACTACCACCGCATATTTACTTTGCCCAATATTTATTAAATCTTTGGTTGAAGGTGGAATCAAATATATCACCCCTTAATAAAATTCTTTACTCGGCATCTCTCGGCAATAATAATAGATTGTACTTTATCCACTGCCTCTTCCAGGGCATCATTAATAACCAGATAATCGTAATGATTAACCATCGCCATTTCCTCCTGGCAAGCGGCCAACCTGGCTTGAATACTTTCCGGAGAATCCTTGCCCCGTCCATTAATCCTTTGCACCAGAGTCTCGACACTAGGCGGTTGAATGAATATGAAAACCCCTTCGGGCATTTTTTCTTTCACCTTTAAAGCTCCCTGAATATCGATTTCCAGCAGCACATCATATCCCTTTTCGATATTATCCAGCACATATTTTCGAGGTGTACCATACATATTGGAATAAACCGCAGCATATTCAAGAAACTCATCATTTTCTAACCTGGCGGCAAAATCCTTCGGGCTTAAATAAAAATAATCCCGGCCCTCAATTTCGCCCTCCCTCTTGGTGCGGGTGGTAGCCGAAATAGACATTTTGATATCTTGTAGTTTCAGCAGCAGAGATTCTCTGATGGTTCCCTTGCCAACCCCGGAGGGACCTGAAATCACAAATAATAATCCCTTTCTGAGCATACTTCACTCCACTTCTCTGCAATTCACCCTTCGGGTACTCCCAATGTTCCCGATGGTCACCAA
>CAZYJA010000032.1:11027-14330 GCA_964647245.1 uncultured Syntrophomonas sp.
CACCCTTCGGGTACTCCCAATGTTCCCGATGGTCACCAACTAAGGTTGCGGGTACTACACTTAAGAGTGTAACCGATACGCCCTTCGATTACCACTGATGTTGCAGGTTAAACTTCGTCACTGGCTGTATCCCTGGAAGTGAGTCGATTAGCAACCGTTTCGGGCTGAACCGCAGATAGAATAACATGACCACTGTCAACTACAATAACTGCTCTG
This sequence comes from uncultured Syntrophomonas sp., assembly GCA_964647245.1. Classification (GTDB taxonomy): domain Bacteria; phylum Bacillota; class Syntrophomonadia; order Syntrophomonadales; family Syntrophomonadaceae; genus PHAA01. Next base: position 11,244 of record CAZYJA010000032.1, read on the forward strand.
GTTCTGCGTCCGTAGGTAGCATCAATTAATACCCCTTTTTCCCTGGCTTCCTGAATTATCCGTTTAATAGGGGCTGATTCTGGACTTACTATGGCGATAATTCTGTTGGCGGCTACAATATTACCAAAACCTATGTTTACTAATTTTATTTCCATATTACCCCGGCGAAACCGGATTCACCTCCCCAATCTATTCAATATTTTGTAACTGTTCACGGATTTTTTCCAACTCTGCTTTTACATCTACCACTATCTGGCTCATATGAATATCGTTTGCTTTTGAGGCGACTGTATTAATCTCCCTAAACATCTCTTGAACCAGGAAATCACATTTACGCCCTATTGCATCTCCATCCTGCAAAAGGTCGTCGAGGTGCTTGATATGGCTCTTAAGTCTTACTATTTCCTCAGTAATACTGGCCTTGTCAGCAAATATAGCTGCTTCTTGCAGCAATCTTCCCTCATCAATGATATGAGAACCTAACATATCATTGATGCGAGTGCGCAATCTTTCCTGATATTCCTGGGCTACCAGGGGTGACCTTTGCTCAAGTTCATTCACCTCTGCTAATATATAAGCATTTCGGGCCGATATATCCTGCCCTAAATTAGCTCCCTCTTTGCAACGCATTTCCACCAAGCTATTAATTGCAATAGTCAGGCTTTTTTTAAGTATTGCCCATATTAATTCAGGGTCTTCCTCTTGATCCGTCAAATTAAAAATATCCGGCAGTCTAAATATGTCAACAACCGATATATCCTGCGAAATATTTAGGTTTTCTGCTAAATCCTTCAAAGACACATAATAAGCCATCGCCAGATCTTTGTCAACCTTGATATTTCTCGCTGATTCGTTCGTTTTCTCGATAGTTATACTTATTTCAAGCCTACCCCGGCTGAGATTCTTTTTGAGTTCATCCTTGACGCGATCCTCCAAAAAAGCATAACGGCGGGGCATTCTGATGTGCACATCAAAAAAGCGATGGTTAACGCCCTTTAACTCACAGCTAATATCATAACCGTTCTCATTAACCTGACACCGTCCGAAACCGGTCATGCTTTTTAACATTAAAACTCAACCTTTCCCAGAACGGCATACATTCTATCCAATGCCTCCTGCAATCTTTCTTTGCCAACTGTCAAAGCCATTCTGAAGTAGCCTTCACCATATTCGCCGTAACCGTTTCCCGGAGTAATAATGACCCCAGCCTTCTCCAGTACTACTTCGGCAAATGACGCAGAAGTATAACCCTTGGGTACTGCAGCCCAGAAGTAGAATGTAGCTTGGGGAGGGGTAACCTTCCAGCCCATTTTCTCCAAACCGGCCACCACGGTATCTCTACGTTCAGAATAAATCGCATTAGCATAGTCAATGCTGTCCGACGGCATATTGAGACCTTCGATAGCCGCATATTGAACCGCCTGAAAGACCCCGGAATCCACATTGGATTTAAACCGGCCCAATACTTCTATCGCGTAGGGATTACCTACGGCACAGCCAATCCTCCATCCGGTCATATTAAACATTTTGGACAATGAATGAAATTCGATACCGACTTCTTTGGCACCTGGAGCCTGCAGGAAACTTACTGGTTTTAAACCATCAAAAGCCATTTCCGTGTAGGGTGCGTCATGACAGACCAATATATCGTAAGTGCGAGCGAACTCAACCACTTTCGCAAAAAAGGAGAGGTCGGCCACTACTCCGCAGGGATTATTGGGATAATTGATAAACATGAGTTTGGCCGCCTGGGCTACTTCAGCGGGGATGTCTTCCAAAACCGGCAAAAACTTGTTTTCTTCCTTCAGGGGCATAAAATATGAGGTTCCCCCAGCTAGTAAAGTCCCAATGTTATATACCGGGTAACCTGGGTCAGGAATTAAATTAATGTCGCCTTTATCCAGGTAGGCAAATGAAATATGCGCAATACCTTCCTTGGAACCCAACAATGTTACTACTTCCGTCTTCGGATCCAAATCTACATTAAATCGTCTTTTATACCACTGGGCAACCGCTTGGCGATATGCCAACATCCCCACTGAACTAGGATAACGATGGTTAGCTGGATCATAAATACTCTGGGCCATCCGGTCAATGATAGGTTGGGGGGTCGGTAGATCAGGGTCTCCGATGCCCAGGTTAATGATGTCAATGCCCTTCGCTTTAGCTTCATTAATCTTCTTCTCAATCCTGGCAAATAAATAAGGGGGCAGGTTTTGCATTGCTGCGCTTTCTTTCATTATATGTACCTCCTAAAATATATTTATAACTGAAAAAATCACTAAAACCTCTTAGCTTGTCCTAATTCCATATGTCCGGAAAATACCTGGGCGGCCGGACCAGTCATATAGACGTGGTTGTCCTCTTTCCATTCAATCAACAAATCTCCGCCTAATAGATGAATGGTAGCCTTACGGTCAGTGTGATCATTCAAGCTGGCCGCAACCAGGGTAGCACAGGCGCCCGTTCCACACGCCAGAGTAATTCCGGCTCCCCTTTCCCAGACTCTCATAATCATCTCCTCACGACCAATTACCTGGACAAATTCGACATTGGTTTTGGCCGGAAACAGGGGATGGGTTTCGATTTCCGGTCCCCATTGGGTGATAGGGGTTTGCTCAATGTCATCCACAAACACTACGCAGTGAGGATTGCCCATGGATATCCCGGTAAACTCAAATGTTCCATTGGAAAAAGCGGCCTTTACCTTAATTATGTCACCATCCCCGCCCATGGGTATTAAACTCCTGGTTAATATAGGCTCTCCCATATCTACGGTTATCGATACCACCTGTCCATCCCTGACTTTCACCACCGGGTACCTGGGACCGGCCAAGGTTCGCACCGAAAAACTGACATTGTTTACCCATTGGTGTTCATATATATACTTGCTCACACAACGAATCGCGTTACCGCACATTTCCGGTTCGGAACCATCCGGATTAAATATACGCATAAATATATCCATATCTTGGTCTTTGCCTATGGCAACCAGACCGTCAGCCCCAATCCCCCTATTTCGATCGCAAACCAATTGTGCGTATGGCTGCAGGTTCATGGCCTCATCCCACGAAGCTACTTCGACTA
>CAZYJA010000033.1:0-2903 GCA_964647245.1 uncultured Syntrophomonas sp.
ATTTAGGTGGATATTATACACTTTTCACACGGTCTGACGTTCTTTCTGTAACACAGCCACATATAAGAATTTTACATGGGACCTGGCGGAAAAAACGTGGGGTCTTATTTATTGGATTGATATAATGGGAATAATGTATAAGGTTTCTGTATGGTTATATTAGCGACAACGGTGCGATATAGGGGTTAATTATGTATACGACAACTCCAAGCCATAGCGCTGTTACAAAAACAACGTCCCGGTGTAACACGGTGTAACAATAGCGCTGTTACGATAACAACGTCCCGGTGTAACACGGTGTAACACTTGTTCCCCTAAATTGACAATAAAAGTGTGCTGTGGTAGATTGACAAATGGTAGCAGATCTTGGGGAAAATATCGCGAAGACAGTATTTGGGGGATGTTTATGTTAATTGGCATCATTGGGGCTATGCAGGTGGAAGTGGCTGAATTGGTGAAGTCTATGAAAATAGGCAGGGTTGAAACCATCAGCTTAATTAGCTTTTATTTTGGTACGCTTGACGGTTATGATATTGTTATTGCCAAATGTGGGCCTGGTAAAGTTAACGCGGCAATATGTGCCCAAACAATGATACTTAAGTTCTTGCCGGATATTATTGTTAACACCGGGGTAGCAGGCAGCCTCACCAACTCATTGGATGTTGGTGATTGTGCGGTGGCATCGTCGGTGGTCCAATATGATGTAGATACCACCGCGGTTGGTGATCCCCTCGGCATGATTTCGGGCATTGAAGTGATCGAATTTCCATGCCATGCACTCGTGGTAAGGAGTCTAACCAGCGCTTTAAAGAGTATGAATGATCTTCATTATGAGGTAGGCCTCATTGCCACCGGTGATAAGTTTATGAATTCAAGCGCAGATAAAAATGGGGTATTAATGAATTTTAATGCAATTGCCTGCGAAATGGAAAGCGGCAGTATTGGTCAGGTTTGTTATATGAATAATGTACCTTTTGGAATTATTCGTTCAATTTCCGACAATTCGGACAGTACCTCGAATATTGATTACTCTCAGTTTCTAGAACTAGCGGCGTTAAGAGCAACTTCGGTCGTGAAAAAATTTCTAATTCAGGTACACCAGAATGAAAATTGTTGAGGATAAGGATATTCTACTAAAGTTCCTTGATCAAGCTATGAATTCAGAGAATACTATAAGAAACACTACCAGATCAACCATGAATTACTATTCTACCTTGTTGTTGTCAATTACTGGGGGAATATTATTAATCTCCAAGGATCTCACTGGTCTTTTATTCAGCCTTTGTTTTTTGCTGGGCGGGGTGTGCTTAATTATTATTCCCACTATTGCCTTTTTACATTATAGGTCAGATTATAGGCGTCAAATTGAAATGATAACAATTCAAGCCAAACTTGAAGATATTCTGGGCTTTACAGATGCTGACAAATATCAAACTACCTATTGGAACCATGAGGCGATTATCCCTCCGTTGTATGTTAGTTTCCGAAAAAGCCATACCGATTCCAATGATTTTGTTAGTTCGTTTATTAAATCTACCGATATGATTTATGTTCGAATATATTATTTAATTTTCGGTTTAATAGGAATTTTTTATATTGGTTATGGTATTTATAAATTTTATAACTAAGGAGAATCTACTATGGAAAAAATACAAAGCTTTAGCATAGATCATAATAAATTAGATGTTGGGCTGTACATATCAAGGGTTGACGGGGATATCACGACTTATGACTTGCGAACTCGCAAGCCCTACATCGATGGATTGATGGATAACAGCACCATGCATTCAGTTGAGCATATGTTGGCAACCTATATCAGGAATTCAGAACTTAAAAATTCAATAATCTATTTTGGGCCAATGGGTTGCCAAACCGGTTTCTACCTATTAGTTCGTGATGCAATCCATCAACAGGTTGTAGATACGATTAAATCGGTCTTATTGCAGATTATTAATCATTCCGGAGATGTTTTTGGTAACACTGAGATAGAATGTGGTAATTATAGCTCATTAAAATTAGAAAATGCCCAAAAGGAATGTGCAGCATATTATCAAAAAATTAAACAAGTGACTGTTCCTGAATTGGTTTACCCTGCTTGATTAGTACATAAGGTCAGCCAACTAGTATACTACCACTTCATTATTGTTGTAATCAGATTTGATTTGAATAATTGATGGCCTGGCCTGCAATCATATCAAGTTAATGATTAACACCTCTATCCAGCACCATAACCAAACCTGGGTGAGAATATTTGGATAAAAATGAGATTATGATATAATGATATTTGTTAAGATGTGGAAATAGTTGCAAGACTATGAAACAAGCTGGTAAAGATTATAAATATGAGTCATTTATTTATTATTTAGAGGAGGTTAAATAATGGATCTGAAGAGTTATATTCGTAATATTCCCGATTATCCAAAACCAGGAGTTCAGTTTAAAGACATAACTACTTTGCTGCTGGACGGGAAAGCTCTAAGGGAATCAGTAGAGCGATTAGCGATTTGGGCCAAGGATAAGGAGGCTCAGATAGTTGTCAGCCCTGAAGCGAGAGGTTTTATTTTTGGAACTGCGGTAGCTTATGAACTGGGCATTGGTTTTGTTCCCGTACGCAAGCCTGGAAAACTACCAGGTGAAACCAAACAAATGGACTATCAATTGGAATATGGATTAGATTCTTTGCAAATACATTTGGATGGACTTCAGGAGGGTCAGAAAGTCATTTTGATTGACGACTTGTTAGCTACCGGCGGAACCATGAATAGTACGGCCAAACTGGTGGAATCTCTGGGTGCCCAGGTAGTAGGAGTTGGCTTTCTGATAGAATTAACATTCCTGAATGGTCGCGATAAATTACATGATTATGAAGTTTGGCATAATCGAAAAAATCAAACAACCTGGAA
>CAZYJA010000033.1:2913-13563 GCA_964647245.1 uncultured Syntrophomonas sp.
GTTTTTTCGGTTATGCAGTACGATTGATTATAAAAAAACGTGTAAAAACAGTGGCCGCATGAGTTTGATAGGGTATTATAAGTTTCGCAAATAAAAATTAGCGTCCGGAAAATAAAATCCAAGGGCGCAGCCACTTTCAGGGTATTATATTATCACTTTTAACCATTCAGTCATAATAGTATTACTAAACATAGAAACCCCTTTATTTACGACCCGCCGCTAGTCGGTTAAATGTGCTAGGGGGTTGAATGCGAAGATGAATATAGTTAAAGCCGGCAGGGATCGTTGCGATCCAGCCGGCTTTTTGCTGTGCCAATTTTTTTGCTTTCATGATCCGGCACTTGTTGTGAATACGATACTTCGGTAGTATCCTGGAGCCCTGCTATGAATCCTGGCCGGAACATCTAAAACCCCGATTTCTCCGCTGAGCTATCTGCGGCGATATCTGGAAACTAGCTGAATTGTCCATCCAGAACATGTTTATGACAATTACAGTTGACTTCTTTGGGAATTGCTGAGATCAAATCAAATAGCAATAAACGCAATTTATCATTGTTTTCGGTAAATGTTTTCATAACCATCTCATTGGTTACCGGAGCAATATCCGGATTTCCTTCCAGACCGGCATCATAATCAGTTATCAGAGAAATGTTGACACAACACATACCCAGCTCACGCGCTAAACTGCATTCCGGGTATTGGGTCATATTGATAACCTCCCAACCCTGGCTGCCGAACCATTTGCTTTCAGACTTGGTGGAAAAACGGGGCCCCTGGATTACCACTACGGTACCGGTTTCGTGAACGGAAATACCCTGTTTTCGGGCACTAGCTATAGCAAGTTTACGCATCTCCGGACAATAGGGTTCGGCCGTTGAGATATGGGTCACTATCGGTCCGTCGAAAAATGTATCCTTGCGACCACTGGTACGATCTACGAACTGGTCACAAATAACGAAGTCGCCGGGCTTTATATGGGCTTGTAAGCTGCCGGCTGCACACGGTGAAATTATGCGAGTGACCCCCAACTGTTTCATCGCCCATAAATTAGCTCTGAAATTGATCATATGAGGTGGTAACTGATGTCCCTTGCCATGCCGGGGCAAAAAGGCAACTTTCTTGCCACCAATGTTAGTTAGGGTTATCCGGTCGCTGGGTGCACCATAAGGTGTATGCATATTGATCTCTTGGGTTCCCTCAAATTGATAAAAACCAGATCCACCAAAGACCCCTATATCTGCTTGTGGTTCCATGGATTATCCCTCCTTTTATCTAACCAAATTCATTTAAAATATTTATTGGCATTTCCTCTAGTATTGGCACTTTATTTATATATTAACTAAAAATGTTATTTTAAACAACCGTAATTAGTGCGAATAACATGCTACTTACCGCTATGATTTAAGAATTGGACCGAGCTAATAATATCAAGGTAAACTGTAATCAACTCACTTTATCGATACTCCAAAAATGGAATACTAATCCCTCTCCTTTCGACATAAATTTAGGGAGGAGGGCGCGATGGATAATAAAAATAATCGTCTGGCAAGTGAACCGGTAGGTCGGCTCCTGGTAAGGCTATCTTTTCCCGCGATGACTGGCATGGTCCTCTATTCTTTATTCAGCCTAATAGACACTTTCTTCGTCGCCCAGCTCGGAACCTCAACCCTGGCCGCCATGACTTTATGTGTGCCTATCGAAATACTTATAGTCTCGGTCGGAACCGCCACCGGAGTAGGTATAACTTCACTCCTGGCGCGGACCTTAGGCCAGAGAGATTTTCGCGGTGCCGATAATATAGCCTGGCATGGTCTTTTCATCTCGATCATATATGGTTTGTTTTTTTCCTGGGTGGGTATTAAAAGTATAGATTCTTTACTCCTGCTGTTTGGATGCACATCCGATATCTTTGCCTTAAGCCGTGAATATCTTTCTATATTGATGATCGGTTGTTTATTCACCTTTGTCCCCATGATTGCCGGCCATATTGTCCAGGGTGAAGGCAATACGGTTCTGCCCATGTTGGTTGCCCTGGCGAGCATTATTCTAAACGTTATTATTGACCCGATACTTATTTTTGGCTGGGGTCCGGTGGAGCCTAGGGGTCTGTGCGGGGCGGCCTGGGCCACCGTTTGGGCTCAGATATTCTGCACCATAATCATAGTTGGCGCGATGATCAAAAAACGGGTCTTCTTATCCTGGTCAATTCACCATTTCCGACCTAGCCTGAAAGTGATAATGGGAATATATACGGTGGGCATTCCTAGTCTGTTGATGGAGCTGATGGGGGTTGCCATTATGGTCTTTTTCAATAAACTGCTTATGCAATATGGCTATGCGGCGGTGGCGGCTATGGGGATATTTGTGCGGGTAAGATCTTTATTCTATATGCCGATTTATGGTCTAGCCCAGGGAGTGATGCCAATAGCCGGGTTTGCCTTTGGGGCCAGAAATTATGATCGGGTGAAGGAATGCATGGCCAAGGGCTCAGTTATTTCTATGGCATTATTAACTTTGGCATGGTTGGTTATGCAATATCAGGCGGAGTGGATTATGGGATGGTTCTCTCAGGATAAGGCTCTCATAGTCCTGGGAGCCGATTGCATGCGTATGGCCACTATTTTCCTGCCCTGCATGGGTCCTATCATTATCCTGTATAGTATATTGAAGTCATTGGGCCAGGGGATGACTGCGTTATGTTTATCGGTCCTGCGCCAGCTGGGTTTTTTCTTACCGGCCTTAATTATCCTGCCCGGGTATTTCGGGTTGAATGGGGTATGGCTGGCATTTTCAGTCACTGAATTCATGTCGGGACTCCTGGCTTTGCTTTTCGTTGTCCGGCTGTGGAGGGGATTGCAACTGCGGAAAAGCCAGGGTTGGTTTTGGTCTTTAAATATGGGCTACATGTTTCGTAGAATTGGAGCTTGGCTGAGGTGGTAATTTAGTACGCCCTATAGTTAGGCTTCCTTACGCCAAACTAAGGGACAAGCTTATTCGAAATTACTTGACAATGCAGTGAGAGAGAAATATGCTTATGATAATAATTGTGGTCATATGCTCATAATACCCATAGATATTAAACTATTGTGAATCGTATAGCTGCAGCAGGTGAAATTATTAAATAAGCTGAAAGTGAAGTGAGAGTATGTCTGAAAAAGTTGCCATCTGTTCAACTGATTCATCCCCCTCTTCCCCGGTAGATGAACGTTTTGGTCGTTGTGCCTGTTTTATGATTTGGGACCCGGAAACCAATCAATATGAGGAACTGTCTAATAGAGGAACCGACGCTGCTCACGGTGCGGGGACAGGTGCCGTTCAATCTCTGATGAAAAGCAATGTGGGGTTAGTCATTTCGCAGAGGGTGGGTCCAAAAGCCTTTGAGGCTTTAAAGCAAGGCGGAATCAAGATTTATTGCGGTGTAGCCGGCAAGACGGTTGAGGCAGCCTTACAAAGCTACCAGGCGGGTGAACTGAAGGAATTATTGGCCCCGAATAATTAGTGGTTGCTAAACAGGAAGGAAGTCAAGCATGCAGATAGCGATAGCCAGTGGTAAAGGCGGTACGGGCAAGACCTTATTAGCTACCTGTTTGGTAAAGGTCCTTGCGGAGCAAAATCCGGTATTAATTGATACCGATGTAGAGGAACCCAATGCGGGATTGGTATTAAATCCACAATTTTTAGAATTAACGGTTGTTAATCGGCTTGTCCCCGAAATCGATATCCAGACCTGTACTATGTGTGGCAAATGTGCTGATATATGTAAGTTTAATGCCCTGGTGGTGCTGACGAACAAAGTACTGGTTTTCAATGAACTCTGTCATTCCTGCGGAGCCTGTGCTTATCTTTGTCCGCAAGCTTCGATAAAAGAACAAAATCACCCTATCGGGGTAATAGAAGAAGCTAATTTACCAGGCTATGGTACTCTGTTGACAGGTAGACTTACTATTGGGGAAGCCCAAAGTCCACCGCTTATAAAAGCGACCAAAAGTAAACATAAAGAAGCGAATCTAAGGATTGTCGATTGTCCTCCTGGAACTACTTGTGCCATGATCGAAGCAATAAGGGGTAGTGATTTTTGCCTGCTGGTAACAGAGCCTACCCCGTTTGGTTTGCATGATCTGGAGCTCTCCCTCGAAGCAGTTGGATTACTAGGTATACCCGGTGGATTAGTAATTAACCGCTGGCAAGGAGAGGATCGAGATCTGTTGGCTTTGTCCGTCAAAACCGGAGTTCCGATCCTGGCACGGATTCCTTTTAGTTCAGAATTGGCCCGGGCCTATATGCAGGATGAGGATCCTCTGGAAGCGATGCCTTCTTTGCAAATTATTCTAACCGATATTATTAATCAGGTTAAGGAGGCATTAAAATGAAGGAGATCTTAGTTTTAAGCGGTAAAGGGGGAACAGGCAAGACCTCAATAACTTCTTCCTTTATACATTTTGCGAACAACTGCATCGCCTGTGATTATGATGGAGATGCCTCTAACCTACCCATTCTCTTGCAGCCGCAAAAGCTTAGTGGTTATAATTTTAGCGCTGGAGAAACTGCCTGGATAGATGCAGAGTCTTGCATCGGCTGTGAAATCTGTATAAACAAATGCCGTTTTGATGCTATTGATTTGCAGTATAAGGTTTTGCCTCTGGCCTGTGAGGGTTGTGGCTTTTGTGCCGAGGTTTGTCCGGTGCGGGCTATTACTATGCAAGCTCGACCTTCGGGGCGTTGGTTTAGCGGAGTTGCCAAGCAAGGCCAGGCAATATTTTTTGCGGAGTTAAGGCCAGGTGAAGAGAACTCCGGCAAACTAGTGGCCCAGGTTAAGAGAATGGCCAGGGAAATGGCTGGGGACCAACAAATTACGCTTATTATCGCTGATGGCCCACCGGGTATTGGCTGCGCAGTTATTTCTTCCATGGTAGGGGTTGACCTGGTGGTTTTAGTGACGGAACCAAGCCGTTCGGGTTTTCATGATTTACAAAGGGTTAGTCATTTAATGCGTCTGCGAAATATAAAGGGTGTATTGATTATTAATAAATGGGATTTGAATCCAGGTATCTGCGACGAGATCGCGGAGTGGGCCCAGAAAAATGAAATACCCTTGCTGGGCAGGATTCCATTCAGTGCTAAAATTGCTCAATCTATTGCGGATGCTCAGATTCCGGGATCCAATATAGAGGTACGAGCCATGCTTTTTCCCGTTTGGGAAAATATTATAGAGCAATTGGCTGTCATTTGAAGAGAGGGAGTAAGGCCAAATGTTAAGAGATGATATAAGTCCGTTTATAATTGCTGAAAACAAATTGCCTGAGATTCATGGCCAGAAGGTAGAAAAAGATTGCTCAATTTGTTTGAAGCAAAGATGTCGTAAAGGCAGAAACTGTTATCCAGATATTAATGAAGCAATAATCGACAAATATGAAGAAGAAGAAAATCTTAAGATAAGCAAGGCCGCAGCAGCTGTCGAAGCTCAATACTATCAAGTAGCCACTCGTTTGGAAGAAATCAAGTTTTTTGCTCAGGAAATGCAATACACGAGGATTGGAATTGCCAGTTGTATTGGCTTAATAAGTGAAGCGCAAATGGTAGCTGCTGACTTAAAGATGAATTTTGATGTTTTTATGGTTAGCTGCAAAAATGGCGGTATATTAAAAAGTAACCTAAATTTGCAACAGATAGAAGCAGGGGTTGAAGAGGTTATGTGTAATCCAATCGGGCAGGCGGCTTTCCTTAATCAACACCAGACAGATATGAATATTATTTGTGGTTTGTGTATTGGACATGATATGCTTTTCACGAAGTATTCAGTTGCCCCGGTGACCACTTTTATTGTAAAAGACCGTGTGCTGGCACATAATCCGGCAGCAGTTTTGTACAGTAGCTATAATCGCAGGAAAGTCTTGAATAGTTGGAAATAAGTTTATGGGATATCTTATCGACGCTTATTAGGTAGTAGGAAAGGGGAATTACCGCACCAGGGTATATACCCCCTCTCTCGCTCTCACTGCAGATACTGCAAAAGGACTATTCCTTCATAAGGATAATATCATTTTGCCTGGCGCCGCATCTTTTCGTAAATAGACTGCATTTGCACAGGAAAATATAGTACAAATTATTTCGGCCAATCCCGTATAGCGATTCGAAATTGCCTTGGCCTTTGGCGATAATTACATCAGCCTCATTAAATGCCAGCTTAAAACTATCGGAACAATGTTCAAGTACTGTCCCGGGAATATCAGTACCGTTGTTGATGATTCGGGCATAAATATCCATACCTACAAGGTAAGCATCTTCCTCGGTGACGTCGTTCATAACCGGCTCTCCCCGGGTAGCGAAATCAACTTTTATTCCGGGATACTCCTCCTTTATGGTGCGGATAAACATTTTGTCAAAAACTATCTCGCCAGCATTGTCTCCCAGGTAGAGAATCTTTTGGGCCGTTTTCAGATCGGATTTTAATGAATCAAACGCTTGGTTTGAAAAGTCTTTTTCCAAGGTTTCGTATAAGATATTAAGGACTTTTTCTTTCGATAAATCATAGGCTGGCCCGAAATCAATTATGTTTCCGGCACCCGCTAACTTTAATGCTATTCCCAGATGGTCTGGTGATGATTTTATTATATCGGAAAATTCTTCTTCTAGTTTAAGCATCTCTAAATTGTAGAAAAGCTTTTGTTCCCGATAGGGATCAGGGTTATTCAAGGCAGATTTTAAAGCCCGTTGAATTTTTTGGGCGACATATGGAGCGCTGGCATGTTCTTCAATAGCTGCAAGTTCCATCATAATGGTTTTTACCAGAATCCGCTGTTTTTCTTCGGTATCCAGGTGAACCTGGGCTAGCCTAACTGCCTGGTTTAGTAAACAGGGCAGGCACTCAATGCTTAACTTCATATGACACTCCTTTTAAATATAATCTATCTTTATAGTAGCAAATGTAATGACCAACAGCTTGCCGACTTTATCGACAAGCTGTTGGTCATTACCTAAATTTGATCTAGTCTTCCTGCACTTTGCCAAATATGCCTCTTCTGCCGTTTCCGATACCATTACCGATACCATTACCACGATTGACTCCTGCACAACGTAGGCCTCTTCCTCCGTTTGCGTTCACTGTTTTATTTTTAGTAATGCAGTTTCCCTGACCCCGGCCAGTACCGGAACCTTTGCCCTGAGGACCCGTTCCATCTCCACGCGGCATCATACTTTCCCCCTTTCAACTACCGACAGATCTAATGTCGCCACTGATATAGGACATCAGATAAAGTAAGCTGTTATGAGCATATGCTCGTAACAACTTAAATATAGCAATTGTATATCATTATGTCAATCGATACTTTTACTTGGATCCTCCCCCACATGAAACCTTCGATTTACGATTGGATTACTTTAGACCAGTACTTGAAATATCCATATAATTTTTGGAGATGGTATTAATAAGCATGGTTGTTCTTGTAGCGAGTATCACGGTTAAACTAGAACAATAAGAGCGTTTAACGGGTTATTTCATAGTGGGGAGGTTTTTGTAACCGGTTAAAATATGTTCTGCGTTGTGGTACCCTAGGAGAGGGAGTAATCGTCTCCAAATATATTTGTTTAATTTTGGGAGGAAGACTATGGCCAGAGAACCAAAATGCAGACGAGTGGAATCTATACCTAAGGTTACCGTCTTTAAACCAGCTGGAATACCCCGTTCCTCATTGGAAGAAGTTGTGGTGAAACTGGAAGAATTGGAAGCCATACGTTTTAAGGACCTCTTGGGTTTGGAACAAGAAGAAGGTGCTGAACGCATGGGGGTTTCGCGTCCCACCTTTCAGCGCATCCTTATGGAAGGCCGGGCCAAAATAGCCAAGGCTTTAATAGAGGGCCAAGCTATTCGCATAGAAGGCGGAAGCTATTGCCTGGGACAGGAACAGTGCAGGAAAGCTAAGCATTCTCAAAAAAGAGGTGAAGATTGCCTTTATCGGGAAGATAATGCAGAAAATAAAAGTGAAGCAAAAAAGATAGGTAGAATAGTTGCAATTTGTGCCGCCGCTAATTCTCCGTTTGCTCGGATTGACGGGCGTTTTGGGCGTTGTGCTTATTTTATGCTCTGGAATGAAGAGCAAGGGAGTTTTGATGCTTTGAGTAATAGTGGCCCGGATTTAAACCAGGGAGCCGGAACTGGGGCTGCTCAGGAACTTCTCCAACGGGGAGTAGGGGTACTAATTTGTAATCGAATTGGCCCTAAAGCACACTCTATTCTTCAGAAAGCCGGAGTTAAGGTATACGGAGTAGGAGATAGCCTGGATGTAGAGATGGCTCTTAAGCAGTACCAGGCAGGAGACTTACTGCAGTTTGAATCCGCCAATATATATTAATTATAAATTAACCCCTACTATTGTCCAATTAAGTCCCGCGCGGCAATAACTCCCGAAACGCTGGCCTGGATGAGGCCGCGAGTTACACCGGCACCGTCTCCAATCGCCCAGAGGCCATCGATGATAGTCCGCAAATTATTATTCAGCTGAGGACGGGCCGAGTAGAACTTGGCTTCTATTCCATAGAGGAGGGTATGATCGGAGGCTACCCCAGGAATGGCCAGATTCAAGGCTTCCAGGCATTCGCGGATGCCTACCATGTAACGGTGGGGCAGTACTAAGGACAAATCACCCGGAACCGCCGCCTGCAGAGTTGGCTGAACTACACCTTTCTTGATTCGGCTCGGAGTTGAACGCCGGCCTCGTTTCAAGTCTCCATAGCGCTGAACGATAATACCACCGCTGAGCATGTTGGCCAGGCTGGCTATATAACGACCGTAGAGGATGGGCTGATTAAATGGCTCGGTAAATTCCTGGCTTAATAACAAGGCGAAATTGGTATTCTCGCTATGGCTGTTGGCAAAAGAGTGTCCATTCACGGTAATTATGCCATTAGTGTTCTCCATAACCACATGGCCGTTGGGGTTAACACAAAAGGTCCTTACCACATCGTCAAATTCACTGGAGTTAAATATTATTTTGGGTTCATAAATCTTATCGGTAAACTCTTGCATGGTAACCGCCGGCAATTCTATCCTTACCCCCAGGTCCACCTGGTTGTTGCTCAAAGGTATATTTAGTTTGCCCGCCTGTTCGGAAAACCACTGCGCCCCGTCCCGCCCCGGCGCACATATTATCCTGGGCGCATAGTAAGAGGCTTTAGCAGTTTTTACTCCCTTTATCCCGGAATTTTCCAGCAGAATATCTTGCACTGGTTCATTGGTCTTAATGGTAATCTTCTTATCCAGAGAAGCTTTTAGGTTCGATAGAACTTTCAGGTTGTTATCGGTGCCCATATGTCTGATTTGGGCGGGCAGCAGCTTAACCTCCGCCTGGGCTAGGCGCTGTCGCAAGACGTAAAAATCTTCTTCATTGGCGCCAAAAACTCGATCAGGGGCACCATGTTCAACATAGACCTGGTCTACATAATCAATCAGGACTTGCAGCTGGGCGGTGCCGATATATTCGTCCAGCCAACCCCCGAAATGAGTTGTTAAAGTGAGCTTGCCATCTGAGAAGGCGCCGGCTCCGCCCCATCCGCACATAATGGAACAGACCTTGCAGTCCTGGCAATTATTAAGCCCATTCTTGGTAGGGCATTTGCGTTTATCGACATTTTGGCCTTTTTCCAGCAAAAGGACTCGGAGGGAACTGTGGAGGCTAATTTCGCGTGCGGCAAATATCCCCGCTGGACCTGCGCCAATAATAATGACGTCGTAATTATTATCCAAAGGTAAACCATCCCATCTTTTTTTGCTGTCGTTGCATCCAGTTTATGAATTATTTAGGTCGGTTATTCAAGATCACCTTCTGAATTATAACATATTCTGTAAGTGATGTCCTAGAATTGCAGTCCTACAGCCTTGTCTGGCTAAGATAGGGTATAATAGAATATAAATCACAGCTTGATGATCACGCAATGTAAAATCACGGGATCGGAGTGAAAGGTTATGGCGGGACATAATGCTTACTATCTATGGGGTGAAGAAAACTATTTAATAGATGAAGAGATTCGGAAAATTATTGCCGGAGTGGCCTCTGACCATGGCGAGGAGCCGGAAGTGGTCTGGGTGGACGCCGATGAAATGAGCGCTCTGGAATTAGGGCAGACCCTGGAATTCAGCCCTCTATTTGCCTTAAGCAGGGTGGTGATTATAAAAAAACCCGCCTGGTTAGGTAAATCGTCTCGTAAGGTGCGGAAGACTGAGGAAAGTTTGCAGGTTCTGCAAGATTATTTCCGGCAGGATAACCACGGTCAAGTGCTGGTTTTGACCTCGCTGGAATACAATGCCTCTAATCCGATCGCCAAATTCCTGAATCAAAAGGTTAAGGTGATGAACATCAAGACCCCGGGTCCTTTGGAACTTGAAAAGTGGTGCCAGGCGGAGATTGCCAGAAGAAATATTAAGGTTGCTCCGGCCGCACTCAAACGGATGGCCAACAGTGGTCAGGATATGTATTACCTGCAAAACCTGGTGGAGAAGCTGTCGCTAATAGTTGAGCCAGGCGGGGTAGTGGGAGTAAATGAAATCGAGACCCAACTGGACAGCAAGCAGGCGATAAAGGTATTCAAGCTTACCGATGCTTTGCTGAATCGGAATTTGAAGGCTTCGCTGGCAGCGTTGTACCAATTGCAGGAGCA
>CAZYJA010000033.1:13573-14191 GCA_964647245.1 uncultured Syntrophomonas sp.
TAACCCGGCAATTATTATCCCTGGGTAAGGTGAAGCTAGGTCAGGAGATGGGTTATTCGAGCAGCAAGATTGCTGAATTGACCTCCCAGAAGGATTTTGTGGTGAAGAAAGTAATGGAGAAATCAGCTCGCTTTAGCAAAGCGGAAATCCGAGCTCTCCTGGCAAGCCTCTTGGCAACGGATATTAGTTTTAAGAGTGAAGCTAAAGACCCCCAAATACTAATGGAGACTTTGTTGGTAGAGATCTGCAGCCCGAAATAGTTAAATTAGCCCAAAAAAAAACCTGCCCTCGGACAGGTTTTTTTAATCTTATTGTGCTAAGCTGTTGAATTTTTTGCTAAGGCTGGATTTTTTGCGCGCTGCAGTATTTTTGTGCAATACGCCTTTGGATACGCTTTTATCGATCAGGGAGGTTACCTGTAACAAATTCTCCCTGACTGCATCCACATCATTTGATGTTAAAGATACTTCATAATTTTTAATACTGTTTTTTAGTCTGCTTTTATAAGCCTTGTTTCTTATCCGACTAAGTTCGGCTGTTCTGGCTCTTTTGGCAGGGGTCTTACTTTTTGCCACACTTTCACCTCCTTGGGAATTTCAAGCTAACAGAAATACTATA
>CAZYJA010000034.1:0-14074 GCA_964647245.1 uncultured Syntrophomonas sp.
AAAGATGAGCGTAATCAAGCTATCAGTAATAAGGCAAAGGCACGGGTATATGATTGGATGATATTCGTATATGCTGCAATAATACTTGCTTTTGCACTCATGCAAGTTGATATATATGTAACCCTTACACTAGTGGCGATTTATCTATTTTTAATCTTTGCCAATGTTCATTACTTCAACAAATATAACAAAGAAATGTAAATATGCGACATGCCTTGAATTTTGAGCGATACAGAAAAGCACTGCTAAGCAACTCGCTGACATCCAGTGCCTTGCTCGTTTTATTTATTGTCCTAAGTTGAGACAGTAGTAGGACTTGAATTTTTAACCGGGGTTTGGCTTCCTCCCACTTCCAACATGTAAATCCTCGACCACGGTTACAAGAAACGGGCAGCATATATGTTTTTCATAAATATTCATTAACCAAATCCAGCAATGATAAAAGGGTCGGCGACAGCCATTTGTTTTTGTGGTAAACAATCTGGGTATACATTTCTATTTTGGGCTCAATCAACCTAAGATCAACCATATTCCCAGCCGACAACTCTCTTTCCACGGCTGCATAAGGCAAGAGTGCAATCCCTAAACCGCTTAAAACAAACTGTTTGATCGCTTCTATGCTGTCAAATTCGTAGGAAGAGCTTGGCTTTATTTTGGAGTCAACCAGGTAGTTTTCGATTACTGACCGGTAGCTGCAATTACGTTCTGTATAAATAAATGATTCCTGACCAATATCCCTCAACTCGATATAGCCTTTAGCTATTTGATTATTACGCTACCAGAGCAGTATCGATACGCGCTTGAGCATCATTGATTCGTGCATTAGCATCGCTAGCTGTAGAATTATTTTGAGGCAAAAATCTCAAAAATTCTACAGGAAGGAGGCCAATTTATATGGCCAAAAAGATCAAAGTGAAGCTGATTTTAGAGCTTCGTGCAACCCAAATGTCCAGCGCGAAATCTGCAGAACCCGAAAGATTTCGCAGCATTCAGTAAGCGATGTCCACAAGATTGCTGACCAACTAGGAATAACCTACGAGGACATCAAAGACAAATCTGAAGAGGAAGTTTATCAGATGTTCTATCCTGATAAATTTGCCTCTGAGAGTCTTTACAAGAATCCAGAATACAATTATGTTAAGCAATTGAAGAAATCTGCTAACATTGATTATATAGAGACAATAGAATATTTCTCTAAGGATGAAATGCAACAAGCGTATAATAAATATCGCGGCATGCTTAAACCATAAATGTTCTCCGGAGGTGACTTTGTGATCCGTAGAGATGAGGTAATGGAGCTTTTCATAAGCGAATGTCCGTCTTTTGAAAAAAGGTGCAGCAGCTCACCGATATCTTGTTTTCGTATGTACGGGATGGCTCATCAAAAGCAGCAACTGTTGTGAGAAATAAATATGATCAGCTTAAAGAAAGGCTAACTAAACAAAAGGATTTCCCATATCGCTATTGTGAACGAGAGCAATTTGAGGAACTTATGGTTGCCTCGATTAATATAGGTAAGTGGAAGTCTTTTAAGCGATGTGTTGATGATGCAGGTTCTATTATTCAAGCCCGTAAAGATGATAAATGCTCATATTATGATTGGTTCCTCCATAGTGCAGAAATCCAATTTGGGAAAAACCAGGTATGGGGATATTTAAACGATGCAAGTACTACATCTCAAAATGTTTGCTCAGTTGTTAGTGGGTATCAAAAAGTAGAACTTTCTCGAAAGAATCATCAAGCTGATTGCCCGCCTATTACATTCGAGTTTTTAATTGAGGAAATTCAAAAACATTTATTAGATCAAAGACCTTATGGAATAATCGGACATTGTATGAGATTTGCGCGGGAAGCGAGTAAAGAAGAACTCGAAAAATTAGCAAAGTACATTGAGGCAGAGGATTTCGCCAATGTGTTTAAGGCAGATGCGTGGATTAAGGAGCATTTTATTCCCTCGAATTCGGGGGAATCCTTTTTTTTTATTTTATCGATTTTAATGATGATGCCTCTGCTTTTATATTGCGAAGCAGAACATACGTTTGATATAATATATTGAAGGCAGGTGATTTTTAATGAGTAATAATAACATACAGTTATTTGAGGATAAGCGTATCCGTACAGCTTGGGATGAAGAGGAACAAGAGTGGTACTTTTCTGTGGTTGATGTTGTGGAAGTGCTGACTGATAGTGCCGACCCTAATAATTATTGGAAAGTACTGAAGTCAAGATTGGTAAAGGAAGGTAATCAGTCAGTTACAAATTGTAACCAACTGAAAATGAAATCACATAAAGACGGAAAAAATTATAAAACTGATGTCGCAAATACCGAACAACTTTTGCGCATTATACAGTCCATTCCTTCACCGAAAGCCGAACCGTTCAAAATGTGGCTCGCTCAGGTTGGCCGCGAGAGGATAGAGGAAACCATTGATCCGGAGCTCACCATTGATCGTGCCCTTGCTACATACCTGAAAAAGGGATATACCCGCGAGTGGATTAATCAACGATTGCAGGCAATTCAAGTGCGCAAGGAACTTACCGATGAGTGGGATGACCGCGGAATAAAGCGAGGGCAAGAATACGCTATATTGACCGACGAAATTACTAGGGCGTGGACCAGCATGACGACTCGCCAGTACAAAAAACTTAAAGGGCTGAAAAAGGAAAATCTCCGCGACAACATGTCTACATTGGAACTGGTTCTAAACATGCTTGCTGAAGCCACTACAACCGAGATTTCCAGGGTAACAGAGCCACAAACATTTGAAGAAAGCAGACAAGTGGCAAGTCGCGGAGGTCGGATTGCTGGAAATACACGCAAAGAAATCGAAGCGGATACAGGTAAGCCTGTTATTACAAAAAAGAACGCTGTTGATTTCTCTCGACTTATTGCGGATGTCATTGAGGAAGCTGACAAAGATGAAGAATAGCTAATTGTGAGGCGAAAGCAGGGCCAAACAGGCGGAAAAATGGTCTCTGTAGGCGACTGTTTCAGAAATATACCCTGCTACCAAGGGGGTACAATAGGGACACGACATGGCAATTTTTAACCGGGGTTTGGCTTCCTCCCACTTCCAACCGGTAAATCCTCGACCACGGTTACAAGAAACGGGCAGCATATATGTTTTTCATAAATATTCATTAACCAAATCCAGCAATGATAAAAGGGTCGGCGACAGCCATTTGTTTTTGTGGTAAACAATCTGGGTATACATTTCTATTTTGGGCTCAATCAACCTAAGATCAACCATATTCCCAGCCGACAACTCTCTTTCCACGGCTGCATAAGGCAAGAGTGCAATCCCTAAACCGCTTAAAACAAACTGTTTGATCGCTTCTATGCTGTCAAATTCGTAGGAAGAGCTTGGCTTTATTTTGGAGTCAACCAGGTAGTTTTCGATTACTGACCGGTAGCTGCAATTACGTTCTGTATAAATAAATGATTCCTGACCAATATCCTTCAACTCGATATAGCCTTTAGCTATTAAGGGGTGCTCATTGTTACCCACAATAATCATTGGCTCTTCACATAATATTTTGGTGATCAGATCGTCATCATTTATAACCTTATCCAAAGAAAAGGCCACATCAATGATATTCTCACGAAGCCATCTGGCAAAATCCAGGGGTGTACCTTGGCGTATCACTAACTTTACCTTAGGATAAAGCCGGCTGTATTCCTTTAAAAGAGCAGGCAGTTTAAAAATGCATAATGATTCGGCAATGCCGATATTAAGTATTCCATTGGGTTCGGTCGAATAGGTCATCGCTTCATGAACCTCGGAAGCATACTGGAGCAGCCTCTTCGCATGATACAGAAGCTTTTCCCCATCCGGTGTCAGAGCAATTTTTTTCCCCAAACGCTCAAAAAGCCTGGTGCCGAATTCCTCTTCCAATAGCTGCACCTGAGTTGTAATATTTGACTGAGCATATCCCATTATTTGTGCAGCCCGGGTAAAGCCCTTCTCTTCTGCAACTGTAACAAATATTTTAAGTTGTCGTAGTTCCATAAGACCTCACAATGTTTAATTATCAATATAATTGATTAAAATAATCAAACCAATCTATTTTACTGGATGATAATATGATGATACTGTAAATTAAAACCCAAGTCCATTCTCAGCCGACCATAAAATATTTAAGTTATTCATAATGTCTCAATGAAAGGAAGGATTACTATGAGTAAACCAGTTCTGTTTACCGGTTCAGCTGTAGCTATTATTACGCCTTTTAAAAATGAGGCTATAGATTACGATAAGCTGGCCGAACTTATAGAATTCCAAATCAGTAATTGCACTGATGCCATCGTTATTTGCGGAACTACCGGCGAAGTGAGTACCCTGCCCGACGAGGAACATGTATCCGCGGTTAGATTTACAGTTGAGAAAGTAGGCAAGAGAGTCCCGGTTATTGCAGGGGCTGGCAGCAACGATACCCGTCATGGCATTAAATTATCCCAGGCAGTTGAAGCAGCCGGAGCTGATGGTATTCTATCGGTTACCCCTTATTATAACAAAACCACCCAAAAGGGGCTTTACGAGCACTATAAAGCCATCGCTGGCAGTGTTGAAATCCCAATAATACTATACAACGTACCGACTAGAACCAGTCTTAATATTAATCCTGAGACAATCAGCGAGCTGTCTTTAATTGATAATATTATTGCTATTAAAGAATGTAATTTCAGCCAGGTTGGAGATATTGTAAATTTATGCGGAGAAGATTTTACGATTTACTCAGGTGATGACGGAATTGTTGTACCTATGATGTCATTAGGAGCAAAAGGGGTTATTTCAACCACAGCCAATTTGATTCCCCGGGATTTTCATGAAATGACAGCCAGATACTTGGCCGGTGATGTAGAAGAGGCCAGGAAAATTCAGCTTCGTGCCCTGAATCTAATAAAAGCTCTCTTTATTGAAGTAAGCCCCATTCCTATTAAGGCAGCTCTTAACATAATCGGAATGAATGTAGGTATTTGCCGCATGCCGCTCGTAGAAATGAGTGAAAAAAATCTGGCAGTTCTTAAGCAGGCCATGGTGGATTACGGATTCTAAATGATTTATTAAACTAATTATTGCTGATATTTATACGCCTTCCAAATTAAAAGGGGGCGTATATTTTTTCGTTCAAAATCTATGCATTCTAAATTAAGGGCCGCCTGAGCTATACCCACGGCTTGAGCACAGACCGAAAGTATGCCAATCTGGGTTGAACCGAGCAGTACCTGAACCCCTTACCCCAGCCAGTGCCAAGGCCATCATTAACGTAAGACTTTTACCCGGAGTTGGTATCAGGCCTGGGGCGAGCCGGCGCGGGAATTACATCCCGGCGCTGCGGTAGAAATTCCGGAAGAAGTCAAGCACTGGCACCGCGCGGCACAGGGCAGCTGGTTTTAGCACCTGTCTGTGGAGATACCAGCGGAGGGCGATTCCAACGATTGGCTTGAGCCGGTAACCGACGAAGAGTATAATAAACTCAAATAATGCAAAAAGGTGAAGCAAGATGACAATCGTGGAAGTAGAAGAACATTTTAGATAACTGAATATAATTTGAGGTCTATTTAAACGATAACGACGATTAAAATTGCATATCTCTCAAATAAAATGCACAGTCCCATCAAAATTGTTAAACGTTAGGATACGCGGTGTGATTTAAGGAGTGACTGATTAATGACAGTATGGCTTTCTAGAGCCGAAAAACACGGCGAATTTGAGCATTATTTGGTAAATAGGGATAGCAGTAAATTAAGCAAAATTATTAGTGGAATAATTAACAGTCCGGGTATGGGATATGTGGCAATTGATAAGGAATGCAAGATCTTTGATTTAAATCAAGCTTATCTGGACGCACTTGGAAAAGATAGGTGTGATGTTATTGGCAGACCAATTCTCGAGGTAACTCCCGAATCAAAGCTGCCCTGGATTTTAGAAACAGGAGAAACAGATAGAGTCGATATTTGGTCTATTAATGGACGCAATATGTTAGCGAGTCGCTTACCCATTAAGGAAAACGATAAAGTAATCGGTGCTATTGGGCATACTCTAGTTTTAGACATCCCGGTGAATGAATTCCTGGTAAATACAATGCAGAATTCAGAATCCAAGGTGATTTTTGAGGGTTTAATAGAAAGATATGATGAGGCCTATGTTATCGTCGACAAGGCTGGTTATATAGCCGCAATTAACGATACTTTACTGGATTTATTAAATATAAACAACCGCAGCGAAGCAATTGGCAAACACATTATGCAAGTTGTTCCTCACTCGAAGTTGATGGAGACTATCACAACGGGACGGGTTGATTCAGTCGATATTTGGCCGGTTGCCAAAAACCATGACATTATTGTCAAACGTTTGCCGCTTAAACAAGACGGGCAAATTATTGGGGCTATAGCACATAGTGTTCTTCTGGATATGCCCATGGCCAAAATGCTGCTCCAAAAATTACAGCATACGGATAAAGTATTAAGCATTTATAAAGATGTAAGGACCATGTACAGTGCTCATTGGACCTTTGACAATTTAGTCGGCAATACAAGCGAATATATGACAATTAAGGCCATGGCGCAGCAATTCTCGCAAACTTCTTCAACCTTGTTAATAACCGGTGAAAGTGGTACAGGTAAAGAGATGTTTGCTCAGGCCATTCATAATGCCGGGGATCGAAGGAAAGGCCCTTTTATTAGAGTAAATTGTTCAGCATTGCCCGAGAATCTCGTGGAATCTGAACTTTTTGGTTATGAAGACGGTGCTTTTACTGGGGCCAAAAAAGGCGGTAAACCGGGCAAGTTTGAACTGGCTCAGGGCGGTACTATTTTTTTAGATGAAATAGGAGATATGCCCTTAACAATGCAGACCAGACTTTTGTCAGTATTGCAGGAAAGGGTTGTTGAAAGGGTAGGCGGGACCATTCCTTTGAGGATAAATGCACGGGTGATAGCAGCTACTAACCGAGACCTGGAGGAAATGGTGGTAAACCATGAATTTAGAGGAGACCTGTATTATCGTATTAATGTAGTTCAGTTGAAACTCCTGCCATTGAGGAAACACATGGAGGATTTGCCCATTTTAGTAACAGATTTAATGAACAGGTTAAATGCTAAACTGGAGACAAATATTAATTCTATTAGTAATACAGCTATCGATTTATTAATGAAATATGAATGGCCGGGCAATGTCAGGGAACTTGAGAACTTATTGGAAAGAGCAATAAACCTGGCCCATATGAATCTCAGGACTTGTCTTGATCATAATGATTTTCCGTCATTACTCGAAGATGGTCCGGTAATAATTGAAGTAAATGATAATCCTCGAAATCTTTCTGAAGCTATTGAGAATGTTGAAAAAGCCATGCTCGTTCAGGCTTTGATTAAATCCGGGAATAACAGAACCAAAGCAGCTAAGCTTCTGGGTATTCATAGTTCTGCCTTATACAGGAAACTAGCTAAATATGGTATATGCTAATCCTTAGTCTTCACCATCCTTTTTTCCATCATGAAAATTCCTACACTAAAAATTAGTTGGACCAGCCTCGCATCTTCTTGCTATTTTATATCTTCACCAAGATTTGCAGAATACATAAAAGTGAATGTAATATATGCCGAAATCGACAAAAATCCTCCTATTTCGGGTTACGTGAATCAAAACCTCGAGATTGCCTTTTACAGAGCATTTCATCCCTTCCAACCAGCCGCTCACCTGTTAGTTCTCCTGTTTTGCAAGAGTTAGTTCATATTGTGAAAGAATTTATAATTTATCAAGACACCGTAAAACCGAATAATAGCCTGTTGCAGCCTTTGGCGAAACCCGAGTTGTCCTGGCATGAAGTTTGCAGTATAGATAGTTGAATGATAAATTGCAGAGGCCCGGAAGTCTTCATTATCAGTTGCCGAAGTTGTTTATCCAGTTATTTATAAATTGGTTGGATTTATTTACTTGGCCGCTGTAGGTGTAAATACATAAAGAAAGGAGGTGTCTTTTGTGGAAAAGCAAGAATATCTAAAGATGCATTATGTTGCAAAAATGAAATGGATAAATCAGCAGCTTAAAGATGGCAAGGAACTGGAAGATATACTGGATTTAAAGGAAAAGTCGCACCAGACAAAAGTAGCCCCCAAGATAAAAATTACTCTGCCCGTATCTGGACAAGGGTTATTGTCCACCAGGGTTAATAGTGAAGTTTTAAGACAATGGAAAAATTTCGCGGTAACCAAAAATGAAAAAGAGGAAGATTTATTTTCAATGGCTTTATGGCAATTTATGAAAGCGCATATTTAACACTACTAAAAGTTGGACCGGACCCAACAGGGGAACGTTCTGTGTCATGTAGGGATTGGGGTGATATTGAAAAAGAGAATATAGCAACGCTTTCAGGGGACGGTGAGTTAATGCTTACCGTCTCTTCTTCTTTTGCCGAAATTGAAGAAATGATGGATGTGTTTGATCGCGCCGAAGCCATGAGATAACCTTCTCTTTGACACTTATAAAATACTTCAAATTAATACATTAATGGTTTATGATGGGAGTAATGTTAAATAGATCTATTAAAGCATTATCCTTGGCATTTTGGGGTTAAAGCTCCGTTTATATAAGGAGTGATCTTTATTTAATAAAGGAGAGCGGATATGGATATTGACAGAGTGTACAAAGACATTGTTGACCAGAACCAGTATATTGCAGGATATATTATAGACCAGGAAGGCCGCCTAGTGTATGTCAATGACACCTACCTAAAGATTTTAAATATGGATAAAGCAGAGGTAATTGGCAAATCAATTCTGGCAATTTCCCCCAAAACCCGAATGCTTACGGTGCTTGCATCAGGGGAGGCAATATTTGGGTACAATTGGAGTGTCAATGGTCGCAATATGATTGCCTCATCAATTCCTATTATTCAGGATGGCCGAGTCATTGGCGTTTTTGCTTATAGCGTTTTTTTGGATATTTTAGATGCCAAAGATATGATAGAGGACTTGCTCTCTCAAATAAACATGTATAAGAGTGAAATAAGTACTTTTCACCAAGCTAAATATAGTTTTGACGACCTGATAGGAAGCAGTCAGGAATTCATTAAGATAATAAAACTCGCTCGACAGATAGCCAAACACCGGGACACAACCGTATTAATCACTGGAGAAAGTGGAACCGGTAAAGAGCTGTTGGCCAATTCAATACACAATAGGAGCAGCCGGTCGAGCAGCCCGTTTATCAGGGTGAATTGCGCTGCTATTCCAGAAAATTTACTGGAAACTGAATTATTTGGCTATGAAGAAGGTGCCTATACCGGCGCCCAAAAAAAAGGAAAACCGGGGAAATTTGAACTCGCCCAGGGGGGGACAATTTTTCTCGATGAAATCGGTGAAATGTCTTTTATAATGCAGAGCAAGCTGCTGACTATTTTGCAAGAGCATGAAGTGGAGAGAGTAGGTGGCAGCCGTCCCATTCCGCTGGATGTAAGGGTTATTGCAGCGACCAACCGTGACCTTAAACAGATGGTCAGCGAAGGCAAATTTAGACCGGATCTTTATTTTCGCCTGAATGTGTTTCAATTGGAAATGATTCCACTACGCGCCCATAAGGAAGACATATCGATCCTCATTGAGCACATTTTGAAGAAATTCAATACTCGCTTAAGGGTTGACATAGAGGGAATAACCGATAAAGCTTTAAAATCCCTGGAGCAATATCAATGGCCCGGCAATGTGCGCGAACTGGAAAACGTAATGGAAAGGGCTATGATTATCGCTGAAATGGAGGGTTCCTCCATGTTAGGCCGAAGGCATTTCGGCTTCCTTAATACGGCTTTTGATGTTCCCGTAAGTTTAAGTAAAACCAAGGACTTAAAAACTATCACTGAAGATTTTGAAAGGCAGGTAATTAAACGAGCCCTGCAAGAAGCCAATAATGATATCCTGTCTGCTGCCAGACTCCTGGGCATTGATCGAACGACTCTTTATCGTAAAATCAAAAAATATGACTTCCTCTTTCAGTAGAATATTCACTGGAAAAACTCTCGCAACGTTAGAATTTACTCATATCCTCCCCATCTCATATTACCCTTGCTAATTTCCTGCCGCCAAATAGTAGAACTGTCCAATATTTCTGAATGCCAAATTACCATTTAATTATCAGCTCATCAGCTCAACTTTGCACAATATTTACTTTTTTGCTACAGCGCTCCTACCGCTATTCTGATACCCCCGTAGCGAGTCTGCGATAAAAAACCGAGTTCTAATAAAAACAACGCATTTATAAAGCCCATATTCTTGGTCTTTTTTGCTTATTGGGCATTGGCACATTTATTGCTATTTAAATCAATAGGTATCTCAAAATATCGCTTTTAGGGGGTGTATTTAAAAGCTTTAAAGTTGTGGTTTCCGATTAGGGGGTTAATCAACAGTAAGCTGAAAGGAATAGGAGGTTGGTTTCATGGAAATTAAGAAAGTCGGAGTTTTGGGTGCGGGAACTATGGGTGCGGGAATCGCCCAGATCTGCGCCGAAGCAGGTCTGTATGTAGTTCTGGTAGATGTAGATTATCCGGTAATAGAAAAAGCTATCAAAGGCATCACCAAGTCCTGGCAGAAAGCAGTTGAAAAAGGAAAGCTTGATGAAGTCACCAAATCGCAGCGAGCGGCATTGATAACTACTGGCACTAATATATCTGAATTAGTCGATTGCGAAGTGGTCATTGAGGCCATCGTTGAAAACATGGAAATCAAGAAAAAGGTTTTTAGCCAGTTGGATGAAATATGCAAGCCGGAAGCAATTTTATCATCGAATACCTCGGCTTTGAGTATAACTGAAATCGCTACTGCTACCAAAAGAGCAGCCAGGGTGGTGGGGATGCATTTCTTTAATCCGGTGCCAGTAATGAAGCTGGTGGAGGTGATTCCCGGCTGTGAAGCTACTGATGCGGCTGTAGGAGTTATCATGGACCTATGTCTTAAAATCGGGAAGGAACCGGTAAAGGCCAAGGAATCTCCGGGATTTATAGTAAACCGAATTCTGGTTCCCTACTTGAATGAGGCCGCTTTTGCTTATCAGGATGGCATAGCCAGTGTCGAAGAAATCGACAAAGCTATGAAGCTGGGGGCTAATATGCCCATCGGTCCGCTGGCTCTCTGTGATATGGTCGGTATTGATGTGCTTCTTATGGTATGCGAATACTACTGGAAGGAATTCGGAGACTCCAAATACCGGCCATCTTTAGCTTTGAAGCAAAAAGTCCGGGCTGGGCATTTAGGGATTAAGAGCGGCCGCGGGTTTTATGACTATAGCAAATAAGGAGGTTGTGTCGTGGATATAAACAGCCTTTTATATGAAAAAGAAGCGAACATTCGAATCATAACTCTGAACCGGCCCAAGACCATGAACGCCTTAAATGATGAGGTATTTAAGGAATTGTCTATGGTATTGGGTGACATTGCTGCAGATGCAGAGGCTCAGGCAGTGATTTTAACTGGAGGAGAAAAGGTTTTTGCTGCTGGGGGGGACATAGCTTTTATGTCAACTGCCGGACCTTTAGCTGCTGAGCAGTTTGTGGAAATGGTTCAGCAGGTTCTGAAAAAGATCGAACAATCGGATAAGCCCGTCATTGCTGCTATTAGTGGCATGGCCCTGGGTGGGGGTTGTGAACTGGCCTTGGCCTGCGATTTACGCATCGCAGCGGAAGGAACGATTTTTGGTCAACCGGAGATTAATTTAGGTATTATTCCAGGGGCTGGAGGAACGCAGCGTTTAACTCGCACAGTGGGACCGGGTTGGGCTAAGCACATGATAATGACCGGCCAGACTATTGATGTGGAAACAGCACTGAAAATTGGTCTGGTTACCAAGGTGGTTCCCAAAGAAAATCTGATGCAGGAAGCGAAAAAAATGGCTTCCATTCTGGCAGCTAAATCATCGGTGGCCCTTAAGGCGGCTAAGTCATGCATCAACTATGGGCAAAATGTTGACTTGTCTTCCGGTTTGGCTCATGAAATTAAGAGCTGGGCATTCCTATTCTCTACCGAAGATCAGAAAGAAGGCATGAAGGCTTTTCTAGAGAAGCGCAAGGCCCATTTCATTGGTAAATAGATTAAAGGAGGAGTGACTGATGGAATTAAATGAAGTCGTAATAGTAAGCGCCTGTCGTACGCCTATTGGGAAATTTATGGGCAGCTTGAAGGATATAACAGCTCGTGAACTGGCTATCACAACCGGTAAAGAGGCTATTAAAAGAGCCGGGATCTCCCCGGAAATAATTGACGAGATATGCCTGGCAGAAGTCTTCCAACAGGGTGTAGGTTCTATGCAGGGCCGGCAGGTATCCATGAGGCTGGGGATGGCTGTCAGAAGTTCGGCAGTTAATATTCATCAAAATTGCGCTTCAGGTATGAGAGCAGTAGAGGTCGCAGCTCATAATATCATGCTGGGCCAAACCGAAATCGCCCTGGTCATTGGTACAGAGAGCATGACTAATATACCCTATTTATTACCCAAAGGACGCAGCGGACTTCGCATGGGTAATGGAGAGATATTGGATGCCATGATATCAGATGGCTTGGTCGATGAGCTGGTTCCCGGACATATGGGGGTAACAGCTGAAAATGTGGCGGTTAAATACGGTATAACCAGAGAACAATGTGATGAATTAGCTTTAATCAGTCATCAACGAGCCACCAAGGCAGTAAAGGAAGGTATCTTCAAAAGAGAAATTGTGCCGGTGGAGATCAAAACCAAGAAAGGTAAAGTATTGTTTGAAAATGACGAACACATGATTCCTGATGCCACCCTGGAATCGCTTGGCAAATTACCACCCGGTTTCAAAAAAGGGGGCGTAGTAACGGCGGGGAATGCATCTGGAATCAATGATGGCGCAGCTGCGGTGATCCTAATGTCTAAAAAGAAAGCTGAAGAATTAGGCATCAAGCCCTTAATGAAGCTGATTAATGTTTGTTCAGAAGGAGTAGATCCGACAATAATGGGTGTAGGGCCGGCAGTTGCCATTCCCAAATGTCTTAAACAAGCCGGAATGAAATTTGAAGATGTGGAATACTGGGAAATTAACGAGGCTTTTGCGGCACAGTGGCTGGGTGCAGGCATTATGTTAAAGGAAGAATTTGGCATGGAAATTGACATAGACAAAGTCAATCATAATGGGTCTGGTATTGCATTGGGTCACCCCGTAGGCTGTACAGCTTTGCGTATTATTGTCAGTCTTTATTATGAAATGGAACGTTTGAACTTGACTATCGGAGGAGCTGCCCTTTGTGTAGGAGGAGGAATGGCCATGGCATCGCTGTGGACCAGGGATATTTAATATCAGCAGGTTAATTATGAGGAGGGAATAATAATGGATTTTTGCATTTCAGATGAACACGAAATGATAAGGAAAATGGTCAGGGATTTCGCTGATAGTGAGATTCTTCCTTACTGCCAAAAGTGGGATGAAGAACATATCTTTCCATGGGAAACAGTGAAAAAGTTGCAGGACTTGGGTTTGATGACTTGCGGGGTTCCTACAGAATATGGCGGACCGGGTATTGATCATCTGGGCCAAAGCATAATTGCTGAAGAAATATGTCGGGGTGATGCCGGATTAGGAACCACTCTGGCTGCCAGCACCCTGCTAGGACCGGATCCTGTTTACATCGCTGCCACTGATGCCCAAAAAAAATGGTGGTATGGACAGATGATGGAGGGCGCACTAACCGCATTCTGTCTCACTGAACCCGGTGCCGGTTCAGATGCAGCTGGCTTGGCTACCCGTTGTGTTAAGGATGGGGAGGACTATATCCTCAATGGCACCAAGCAGTTTATCAGCAATGGGGGTGTAGCCAATCTGTACACGGTCTTTGCCACTATTGACAAGAAACTGGGCAACAAAGGCATGTGTACGTTCATGGTAGATCGAAACACTGCGGGAATTTCAACTGGTGTACCCGAAAATAAATTGGGGATAAGGAGTTCCAATACTACTCAGGTAATATTTGAAGATGTGAGAGTCCCGGCCAAGAATTTGTTGGGGAAAGAAGGGGAAGGATTCAAAATTGCCATGAAAACCCTGGATATTTCCCGTGCGGTAGTAGGAG
>CAZYJA010000035.1:0-14023 GCA_964647245.1 uncultured Syntrophomonas sp.
TGCCTATAAGTGATTTGAGGACATCGGTTTTATCTTCGATGGCGTCGGTCAACTTAGCAATGCGTTGATTCGGATTATCGGTATAGAAACCGCCATGATAACAGATAACTGCGGCAATATCAAATTCAGTCAGCTTCTGCAGAGAACGCCGGGCGGCATCCGTATCTGAATTTAATAAGGCGGGAGCCGGTACTAAGCTTGTGTTCTCAACAAACAAAGCATCTCCGGCTAGTAAGACTTTGCTCTGGTGTAGATAAAGGCAAATATGCCCGGGGGTATGACCAGGTGTATGAATGACCGTCATTCCGCCGCAGAGCGGTAAAATTTGTCCGTCAGCCAGAGTCCGGTCTACAGCAACAGTGAACACCTTGAAGTTTTCGAAAACCTTGATTACTACCTGGCGCTGTTCCGGAGACATAGAATTAAACTGTTCGTTTGAATCCTGGCTTTCTGCGCGGGGAGCTTTGGTAGGCGGCAGATCTCCCTGAAGGTAGGCCTTTTCTTTTTCATGGGACAGTACTTCGATTTTATGATCAGACGACTTGACTATAGTCGCCAGGTTACCAATATGATCGATATCATGATGGGTCATGATAATTTTAGTAATGCTTTCCCAATTAGAACCGGCTTCACCCAGCTTTTCCTGCAGTAAGGCTAATTGGCCGGGATATCCGGTGTCAACCAGCACCACTTCGTCATCATCAGTAAGCAGCACAGGATGAACCTTATTGACCTGCCCCATTATATTGGCTGCAAGTTCCAGCATTTCCACTCCATCAGTGATTCTCATTCTAAAACCTCTTTCATCCTCACTTTTCCCAAATAGTAACTATTATTCTATTCGGCTTCATCATGATAAGCAAGTTGGTTATAGCCGCGCAGCATAATCATACCCTGTTCCTCCTGGGTCATGCTCCGGGCATACATTTTTTCAAATTGCTGTAGAAACTTATCAATGTCTATCTCTCTTTTGGGGTGTTTGGGTCTGGTGGCTGTTATCAATTCCGGCTATTATTAATTTTGCTATTTATCTTGCCTGTAGGGCCAAGGTTAAAGAAAAAAATAGAAATGAACTTGAAAAGATGAACATACAGGATTTAGATTGATTTGGGGAAGGTGTACAAAAAGAAATCAAAATTGTAATATTATTTATCCTAATAACGGTCTGATAATTTCAGAATTTAATTTTCAATTTGCTCCAGTATGTTGGGCGGCGGCCGTTCGCTTTTTTTTCGAATTGAATCACTTTACCCTCCAAAATATTATCTTGCCACTGAATACAAAAAATATTACACAACTTCTCTACTTTTCCCAAGCCATTTTGACCACACCTGGCGCGAAACCCCCGCCAATAAAAATAGTCTGAAGATAGCGGTTCTTTGAACAAAAAGGAAACGGGAGAACCGTCCCCCCGTTTCCTGGTATTTGCATATGATCATTTTTGCAGAAACTTGCAAAATTCGTGTAGCTTTTTGCAAATTTATCATAAGGGGAGTATTATGGAGAATTTGTGCTCATTCAGTCACTGTTATTAATGTTTCATGCAAGTTATTGCAAAACATAATGGTGGTGATTTACTAATGATGACCATTTATAAGCAATGGACGGTTTTGCCTCAACTGGCATATTACTTGCGTTATATAAATTCAGGATCGAAGCATAAAAAAAACCACCATACGAGGGAGGGGAAGAGAAACACTCTGCTGGTAAATGTTAATTAAAAAAGTATTGGAGGAAGAAAAATGGATTTTAATATGAGTCCGGAACAGCAATTAATGCACGATACAGTGTATAAGTTTACTGAAAAAGAATGGGAACCGCGTACTATAGAAATCGATGACAGCAATCGTTTCCCCATGTGGCTGTGGGAGAGATTCCGGGAAGAAGGCTGGTGCGGATTAATGATACCACAGGAATACGGCGGTTCGGGTCTGGGACTGCTGGATGCCTGTATAATGCTGGAGGCAGCGACCCACGCTGGCGGGGATGTAGGTTCAACACTGGCCTGGGCTACCCACCTTTCCATAGGTAGTATACCCTTGCTTCTCTGTGGAAATGAGCAGCAGAAGAAAAAATATTTGCCGAAAATGGCTTCCGGAGAATGGATGAGCTGTTTTATGCTGACTGAGCCTAATGTTGGTTCTGATGCAGCTGCAGTTGAAACTACGGCGGTCCGTAATGGAGATCATTATGTAGTTAATGGCACAAAAACTTTTATAACTAATGCTAATACAGCAGATATAGGAATGATGCTGGCTAGTACGGACAGAAGTAAAGGCGCCAAAGGACTGACTGCTTTTATAGTTGATATGCATGCAAATGGCATAACCATAAGTGAACCTTTTGATAAGATTGGGCCACGCGGCTCAGAACAGTCAGAAGTGCATTTTGATAATGTGAAGATACCGGTAGAAGATCGTATTTTAGAAGAAGGGCAAGGTTTTATCAAAGTCGGGGTCGAGAACCTGGAATTTGAGCGTACCTGTCTGACTTCAATCTGGACGGGTAACCTGGGCTATAATCTTGACCTTACGGTCGAATATGCTAAGCAGCGTGTGCAGTTTGGACATCCCATTGTTCAGTACGCCCAGATCAGAGACAAGATTGCTCAGATGAAACTCGAATATGATATCTGCAAACTGTTAATGTACAAAGCTGCGTCACAGAAGGATGCCGGAATACCAGCACCGATGGAATCTACCGAATTTAAAGTATTCATTGGACAGTGCAGTAACCGCAGTGCCTTAGAAGCGATGCAGATATTTGGCGGAATGGGCCTGATGAAAGAAATGAAAATTGAAAGATCCTTACGGGATGCAAAGCTAAGTCAAATCGGAGCCGGTTCCGAGCAGATGCTTATGGAATTAATTGCCAGACTGGTTACCGGAACCAGATCTTTAACTATTTAGCCTTATAAGAGGATTAATTATTATTGCTCCTCATCGATAATTAACGAATAAGGAGATGAAACATATGAATTATTGGCAAGAAATGTATAAAGCAAAATTAAAAACTATTCCTGAGGTAATGGCTACCATACCTAATGAGATCAAGATAATGTCCGGTATTGGCAATGCTCAGCCCCAGGGACTTTTAAGCGGATTGTCAAAGTTAGTGGAACTGGGAAACCATAAGGATTTATATTATTTTAATACCATGGCGGTAATGGGCAATTTAATGCTCAAGCCCGCTGTAGAAGGACTTTGTCATTACCGTGATGCTTACATTACTGCTAATGTCCGGCCGCTGGTGGAAAAAGGGATTGCAGAATATATGCCTACCATGTTTTCAGACGGCCCTGTAGAGCTTAGTCAAGAATACGATATCGTTTTTCAGACTGTTTCACCTATGGATGAACATGGTTATTTTTCCATGGGCATTGAGCCTGATTATACATTTCCGGCAATCAAAAGTGGTAATATCAGCCGGGTAATTTTTGAGGTCAATGAGAAATTTCCCCGTACCTGCGGGAATAATTATGTCCATATTTCAGAAGTTGATTCCATTGTAGAACACAACTGGGATTTAGTTGCGGTTCCCGCTGCTGCTCCCAGCGAAGTAGATATAAAAATAGCCGAGCATATTGCTAAGATGGTACCTGACGGTGCCTGCCTGCAACTGGGAATCGGCGGAACACCAAATGCTATTGGATCTATGCTGGAAGACAAAAAAGATCTGGGAATTCATTCGGAAATGATTTGCGATGCGTTCCTTCATCTCTATAAAAAAGGCGCCATAAACAACAGCAAGAAGAATTTCATGCCACATAGAGGAGTAGGCACCTTTGTTTTCGGCAGCAAAGAATTATATGAATGGGTAACGATGAATCCCGGACTGGAAATGTGGGGAGCTGATTTTGTCAATGACCCGCGCAATGCATGTAAGAATGATAATCTCATAGCGGTGAACGGTATTGTTGAAGCAGATTTGACCGGACAATGCGTTTCTGAAGAAATGAATGGCAGAACCTACTCCGGTTTGGGAGGTCAGCAGGACTTTACTCTGGCTGCTTACTGGTCCAACGGCGGAAAATCATTTCTCACCCTGGCAGCTACCCGTACAGATAAGGAAGGGAAAAAACACTCTAATATTTTGGTGAAAGCTAACGGGACTATAGGTATGAGCAGATGGAACACGCATTATGTGGTTTCAGAATTTGGTGTTGCCCACATAAAAGGAAAAACAATCCCGAAAAGAGTAGAAGCCATGATTAATATTGCAGACCCTGATTTCCGTGATGAACTTATGTTTGAAGCCAAGCAAAGAGGATGGCTGCGGTAAAATAAAGAGCTAATGAATGAGGAAGGTGTCAGCTGACCTCTTAAAAGGAGTGATATATTTTGGACTTTAGTCTAAGTAAAGAAGAACAGCTTATTCAAAAAGCAGCAAAGGAATTTGCCGAGAAGGTAATATCCCCTGTTGCCGGTGAAATTGATAAAACAAACCAGATGCCCAGCAATATCATAGAAGGTTTAGCTGAATTAGGAATGTTTGGCATAACCTCCAAAGAAGAATATGGCGGAGGTGACGCCGGCTATCTGAGTTATATCCTGGCGCTGGAACAGCTATCGAGAGTGTGCAGCGGCGTAGGTATGATTATATCCGTGAATTCTGTAGGTCTGGCAGTTATTAATGCCTTTGGAACTGATGAGCAGAAGAAGAAATATATGCCCGGCGCGGTAGCAGGTAAAGAGATCATGTCCTTTGCCTTTACAGAACCAGGTACCGGTTCCGACCCTAAACAGCTTACCACAACGGCAGCCAGGGAAGGGGACTATTATATCCTCAATGGGACCAAACGGTTTATAAGCAATGCCGGCTTTAATGGTGCCATGGTAGTGGTGGCTAAAGATAGTGAAAGCGGTAAAGCCACAGCTTTCATTATTGATAAATTCTGTGAAGGCTATTCAGTATCTGAACCATGGGGGAAAATAGGAGCACATGGCGGAAGCCTTTATGATGTATATCTAAAAGATGTAAAGGTTCCGGCCGAAAACATTCTGGGTAAGAGCGGTGAAGGATTGTGGGCTCTTAAAATAGCTATGGTATACGGGAAAATAGGTCTGGTCGGTTTATTCCTGGGACAAACCATGGCAGCGTATGAAGATGGTGTTAAATATGCTAAAGATAAAACCCACCGTGGAGAATCGATTGGCACCAAGTTCGAACATATTAAGATTTCGGTTGCTGATATGGCCATGAAATACGATGCATCCAGATGGCATGCATATCATCTCGGATGGGCAGCCGACCATTACAAGGACCCGGTGCAGCTGGTTAAGGAAGCTGCTCTGACCAAAGTGTTTGTAGTCGAAAATGCCATTGATGTAGCCCGCATCTCAATGGGAATTCATGGTTCTTACGGGGTTACTAATGATTATGAAATTTCTCAGGTATGGAGAAATGTCATAATTGGACCACAGGTTGAAGGAACGGTTCCGCTGTTAAAGATTCTGGGAGCAGGGGTTATCCTGAACAGTTAGTCGGATTGGTTATTAAATTACCGGCAGTTGTAAAATAACTGCCGGTTTGCAGTGGCATTACCCCTCCGGAGGAGCCGGGGTGCAATTTCGCTTTGGGTAAAAGAAATAGGTTTAAAATTACTTAACAAGGAGGCAAGATCAATGAATATAGTAGTAGCGATGAAACAGATACCGGACCTGGAACAGGTGAGGATCAGGAACCGGCAGCCTGTTTTCGATGATGTTCCGTTTACATTCGGCAGGATCGATAAAAATGCACTGGAAGCGGGAGTTAAATTAAAAGAAACAACCGACGCTAATGTAGTTATCGTATCAGCAGGCAGCGAACAACTGGAGGATACGGTGAAGGAAGCCCTGGCAGCCGGCGGGGATGAAGCATATCTGGTAGTGGATGATTCGCTTGACCAGGCTGAAAGCATGGTGAGTGCAGAAATATTGGCTGAGGTTATTAGAGGAATTGAGAATACAGGAATTATTCTCTTCGGGGAAGGCAGCGGTGACAATTATTCGGGACAGGTAGGGGCAAGAACAGCTCAGATACTGGGACTTCCTCAGATTGGATATGCCAGTCATATTGAAACCGACGGAAAAACAGCCCGGATAACCAGGGTGCTGGAAAACAGTGAAGAAGTTCTGGAAGTTGATTTACCCGTAGTAATTAGTGTCCTGGCTGATATCAATGAGCCCCGCATACCATCTGTAACCCAAATCCTGAAGGCCGGGAAAAAGCCTAAACAGATCCTGGAAATAGATGAACTGGATTTTGTTTTTAGTGACAGCGCAGTTGAGACCATCAGCAACCTGGCACCGGAGATAAAGCGCAGGCGCATAAAAGTGAAAACGGCTGAAGAGCTGGTAAAGCTTATAAAAGCGGAAGGATTTTAGGAGGTAAAATAATGTCTGGAACGTTAATTTACAGTGAACAAGAAGAGCGCAGTTTTGAACTGTTAACTGCTGCATTTAAGATTGCCGAAGCTACAGGAGCAGCAGTAAAAGCAGTCAGCATAAACAATGATGAGCTGGCCAATGCCCTGGCAGGAAGAGGGGCTGATGTATATAAGATTAATAATGCAGAAGTAAATCTGTTTGATTCTGCAGCCGTTGCCCGTGCACTTCATGAAGCAGCCCAAAAGCTGGAAACTGAAACAGTCATTTTATCTTCCAACCGCAGGGGCAAAGAACTGGCCGGCAGTCTGGCCCAGGAAATGAAAGCAGGTTGTCTGACCGATGTTAACCAGATACTTGTTGAGCAGGGAGAAATCCATTGTGTTAGAAATGCCCTGGGGGGAGCAACTGTAGCAACCCAGGTGATTAAGACTGCCCATAGAGTTCTGGCTATTTCACCCAAGTCGGTAATTGCTCTGGAACATGGCAGCGGCAGTGTGAATCAACTGGAAGTAAACGTAAAGGCTTCCGGTATAAAACTAATTGAAACTCGCAGCAAAGTCGGAGATACGGTAGACATTGATGCGGCAGATGTTTTAATTGCAGTGGGACAAGGTCTGGAAAAACAGGAAGACCTGGCTCTGGTGGAAAAGCTGGCCCAGTTGCTGGGAGGGGAAGTGGCCTGTTCAAAACCGGTAGCAACTGATAGAAAATGGCTCAGCGAGGAACGGATAATCGGCTTGTCCGGGAAAAAATGCAAACCGGAACTGGCTATTTTAATGGGAATTTCCGGGCAGGTACAGTTTGTAGTAGGAATCCGTGATGCTAAAATTATTATAGCTATTAATAAGGATGAAAATGCTGGGATCATGCAAATGGCGGATTATGTAATGGTTGCTGATATCAGGGAGGTTTTGCCGGAATTGCTTAATCAGCTTCAATAATCAAGTATGGTAGCAGGAAGATGCGTGAGATGTATTAGTAAACTTATTTATGTTGTAAGCAAGGCTAAAAGGAGGCCCTTTTTATGAAAAATACAACATTTACACCAGAACTGCTGCTGGTACACAATTATTTAGAGAAGTGGGCCAGGCAAACTCCTGATAATCAGGCTGTTATTCAGCATGAAACTGGAAAGAGCTTAAGTTACCAACGCCTCAACGAAATCGTTGATTTGTATGCACTTTGCCTGGTAAAACTCGGCGTTTTAAAAGGCGACCGAATTGCGGCCATGGCCTTAAAATCAATACCTTATTTAGCTTTACAATATGCCTGTTTTAAAATAGGTGCAATTATTTGCCCCCTGGATATAAAATTGCCGGCCCATGAAGCAGTAAGAGACCTGAATAAAATAGCACCTCGTTTATTTTTTATGCATGGAACAACTCCCCAGCGGGATTTCACCGAAGCAGGAAAAGCTATTCTGGAAGAATGTCCAACGGTTGAAAAGGTTTTACAGTATAGTTTTCCGAAGCAGGAACTTACGTTTACGGGAGTGGTCAGTGCCAATGATTTATTTGCAATGAGCATACTGCAGGAATTAATTAATGATAAACAGTTAATTGCTAAAAGAGATAAAATGTACAGCGAAGTTTCAGCTGACGACCCTGCACTGATAATTTTTACCACCGGGACTACCGGTGCACCAAAACCGGCTCTTCTGCAGCATGAATGTATCATAGCCCAGATGGCCATAGAGGAAAGAACATCTGACATGCGTGGTCAGGAGGTTCGCAGGATGTGTGTTCTGCCGGACAGTCATGTGGGTGGCACTACCATTACCACCTACAGTTCCATATATACAGGAGGAACCAATATATTAACCTATCGGTTCCAGCCTGAGATGACGTTGGAAGCAATACAGAAGTGGGGAGCTACCTGGATGGGAGGAGTACCTACCATGTATCGTATGATGTGGGCACTGCCTGATTATGACAGTTATGATATCAGCAGTCTCAGGTGTGTTTATTATGCCGGGGCAGGGGTAGATAAGAAATTTCTGGTCAAATTATCGTCAATGGCACCTCATTTTGGAACCAATCTGGGGATGACGGAATGTGCTGGTGTATCTACCTATACGCCTATGCCGATGACGGTAGAAGAACTTTTAGGACAGGTTGGCAGGGCAGCAGAAGATATAGCCAGGATCAGTATTCGTGGTAAAATGAACAGTGACGGAACTGCTGGTGACGAACTACCGCTGGGCGAGATAGGTGAAATATGTTATCATCCGCCACTGGTCTTTAAAGGCTACTTCGGACAACCGGAAGAAACGGCACATGCCATCTCCAAAGAAGGAATACTATATACCGGAGATATTGGATGTTTTAAAGATATGGGCACATATCAGGGCCTGTTTCTTATGGGAAGAAGTAAATCAATGATAAAACAGAAGGGATACAATGTATTTCCCGATGAAATTGCTCTTTATATCAGCCAGTTGGCAAGTGTAGCAGAAGTTGTAGTGATTGGGCTCGAACATAACCTTTTTGATGAAGCGGTGTTTGCCTTTATTATCCCGGAAGCCGGGAAAAAACTGACCAGTGAAGATGTGATGACCCACTGTAAAGGAATTGCTTCCTATAAACGTCCCCAGCATATAGAAATACTAGCCGATGGCTCTGCATTTCCGGTTAATAAAAACGGCAAAGTGGATAAGCTTGCCCTGTCCGAGATGGCCAAAAAAGTCATTGAGGAACTCAGAAAACAAAAAAAGTGGGATGCTATATGAAACTGACACTGCAGGGATTTTTGACGTAAAAATAGAAACTGTTGCAAGTTCCAAAGGCTGAAAAATTCTGATCAGGGAGGCGGAGATCTTCGAAATTCAAAAGATTGACGTTCAAATACCACGCGATTTCCAGGAAAGCGTTCTGGAAAGTATCGGTATTGGAATTATTGCAACAGATTTCGCAGGAAATGTATTAAGCATCAATAAAGCGGCCGAAGAAATGTGGGACTGTCCCAAATCATTTGTGCTAGGCCGGCCATTTCTATTAGTTTTAGCTGAGCACGAAAGGGAAAGAATGTCTAAAACTTTTGATTATGTAGTCAGTACAGAAAAAGGACTGCGGGCAACCGGGGTACTCTTCGAGAACAGAGCCGGTAAAACACTTTATATCAATAGTTACGCTTCATATTTCAGGGATGCCTCAGGAAAAAAACTTGGTATAGTCATGTGGACAGAAAATCTTACCGAAGAAAAGAAACTGGAAAATGAAGCTAAAATGGCCTCCAGGTTAAATGAAATCGTCATTGACAGCATAGGTACCGGGATTATTGCAGTAGATCTGGAAGGCAATATTCTTAAAATAAATGAAGCTGCCCAAAAAATGTATGCCTTGGAAAACGAGGCACCGGTAGGCAAGTCTTTTCTTCTCGGCCTGGCAGAACATGAACGACCGAGATTTAAAAAAACCCATGACTATGTGGTTCGAACCGGAAATGTATTTCAGGGCAGTGAGATAAAGCTGATGAACCGGGCAGGTAAAACTATATACATCAATGCCTATTCTTCCCTTATCCTTAGTCCTTCCGGTAAAAAGCTGGGGCTTGCCATGCTGACTGAAGACATTACCACCAGAAAAAGAATGGAAGCTGATATGCAGAGGGCGGACAGACTGGCCGCATTGGGGCAGTTAGCGCTGGGAATTTCTCATGAAATCAGGACTCCGTTGGGCACGATCAAAGCGCTGTCGACTCTAATCAAAGAAAATCTGGCTTTTTCCGAAAACAGCGAAAAAAATATCACTTATCTGAATCATATTATTCAGCAGGTCGACCGTTTAGGGCATCTTAGCCAGGAACTACTGGATTATTCCGGCAATTCCCGGATGGGCGGGCAAAAGTCCATAATCAACATAAATATTATTTTAAGCAAGGTTTTATTCCTGGGAAAATTGAATAGGCCGACTCAGAAGACAAAAATAATAAGTAATTATCAAACAGATTTACCCGAATATTATGGAGACCGGGATATGCTGATGCATGCCTTTATGAATCTATTTATTAATGCGCTGGAAGCTACCCGGGATGAGGATACGATTGAAATTGAGACTTCTTGTGATGATGAATGGATTTTCGTCCGGGTAATAGACAACGGAACAGGAATTGACAAGTCATCACTGAATAAGATATTTGATCCCTTTTATACCACCAAGGACTATGGAACAGGTTTGGGCTTGTCTATTGTCCATACGATAATTAAAAATCATAAAGGATATGTCAACGTAGAGTCTTCATACGATAATGGTACAATTTTTACTGTAAAACTGCCGATTAAAGGGGATTTTGAATAATGGATAATTCACCTGTTCTTGTTGTTGAAGATGATGCCGGCATGAGATTTGCTCTCGAAGAGTGCCTTAAGAGAAAAAACTATACAACCATTCTGGCGTGTGATGGGCAGCAGGCTCTTGAATTGTTTGAAAACAATTCACCGGGGCTGGTTTTGCTTGATTTAAAAATTCCCATAATCAGCGGCATGGAAGTATTGGAAAAAATTAAAGCCATGGCTCCGGAAACCGTTATTATTATACTTACAGGAAATGCTACCATTGATAATGCCGTAGAGGCTATGAAAAAAGGAGCCTATGACTTTATAACCAAACCATTTGAAGTAGATGATCTGCTTAATATTGTTGAAAAGGCAGATAAGGCGAGCAAAATCGGCAAAGAAAACTTAATAGCCCGGGACAGAGCCAGAACAAATGACGGTGATTTTTTTCAGTCTGATCGTTCAGCTGCAGATAATAAATTGAATCTTTTTACCCATAATGTTGCGATGTCAGATTCTACTATTCTTATTGAAGGCGAAAGCGGAACCGGCAAAACCCTTATAGCCAGACAGATTCATAATCTTAGCGATAGAAAAGACCAGCCGTTTGTAAAAATTGACTGTGCCAGTTTACCGGCTAATCTGATTGAAAGTGAATTATTTGGTTATGAAAAAGGTGCTTTTACTGGTGCTTCCACGCAAAAAAAAGGAAAAATAGAACGGGCCAATGGCGGGACGCTCTTTTTCGACGAAATCAGCACCTTAGATCTTAATGCCCAGGCGACCTTGCTGAATCTAATTCAGAACCAGGAGTTCGAGAGAATCGGCGGAAATACTCTGCACTCCATAAACATCAGGATAATAGCTGCCAGTAACCAGGATTTAAAGGAAATGGTAAAAAACAAATCTTTTCGCCACGACTTATACTATCGTCTCAATGTATTTACTGTGTTTATGCCTCCGCTTCGTGAACGTGCAGATGACATTATCCCGCTTGCCTATTTCTTTATTAACAGGTTTAGAACCATGGAAGGGATTACACTTTCCACTGAAGCTGCTTTGAAACTTAAATCTTATCTATGGCCAGGGAACATAAGAGAACTGGAAAATGTTATAAAACATGCGCTAATTTTAATGGGAGAAAAGAAAACTATTGAGATCAGTCACCTGCCGCTGGAATTAAACAAGGGATACTGGGAATTCCGAGACTTGAATTTAGGACTCAAAGAAGTACTTC
Organism: uncultured Syntrophomonas sp.; assembly: GCA_964647245.1. Lineage (GTDB taxonomy): Bacteria > Bacillota > Syntrophomonadia > Syntrophomonadales > Syntrophomonadaceae > PHAA01. The sequence continues at coordinate 11,882 of CAZYJA010000035.1, forward strand.
AAACTACGGAAAAAAACACCATAGAACAGTCACTTCTGGAAAATAATCTGAACATTGAAGATTGTGCCAGGTCACTAAAAATCCCCGTTAGGACACTGTATTACAAAATTAATAAGTTAGGAATTAGTTTAGCGCCAAAACAGATCTAAGTAGTCGTTATCGACATTAAAGGGAAACGAGGGGACCGTCCCCCCCGTTTCTTATACGCTTAATTTTGACGAATATATTTCCATATGATAACATAAAGCTAATCAAGGAGTTGCCGCTTTTTGCATGGCGGTAGGTCCGAAAAAGTGTTTAGACCGCCTTACTAGGCGGTCGTTTTATTTCTTATGCTTAAAACATAAGGAAATAATCCCTACGATCAGCAGGCAAAAACTAAATAGTTCAGGCCATGTAACCATAGGCATCACCTCCCTTCCGGGAAGTGACCCAACCGCCAAGCGGCAACTCTGATAGTATTTTAGCACATTTTATCACTTCCAGGAACATTTGTTCTGTGAGTAATATTTTTTCAATAAATAATATTTTGACATTACGCTGCTTCGTTTAAAAGTGTATTTATTTTATCGTCGGGTATATTAATGAGGGACTTAGCAGCCAACTATCAATATCCGTTTATTTACTGTTTATCAAATCGTCAATTTCGCTTAAATGCAGCTTGAAATGCCGCAGGTAATCAATAATCATTGCTTTAAGGGAGATAGCATTATTTAGTGCGGAAATCCATTCATTGTCCAATTTTTCACTGTTCACGTTGTTTGTAACATGGACAATATGAATATTGGAATATTTCCATAATTGAACGATATCCTGCCACTTTTCATCCTGATAATTCTGTATTGCAATCCATCTGTCATTATTGCCGAGGTTTGCGTAATCGGGAAAAATCAAAGGACTGGCTTGATATTGCATATGAATTATCCTATGGGTATTGTTGGAAGCCGAATCCACCATATGTCCGACAATCTGCTTGATGGTTCTGTTCTGGCTATTTCTTCTTTTGGTTATCATATCTTCCGGAAGCTGCAATAGTTTCGGTTCCCATTCATCGATTAAACTTAATAATTCCTGATTATTCTTCTTAAATTCGTTCATGCTGAAGTCCCCTTTCAATTCTGACAGTACAAAATATCCCTTAAGCAACCATGTCCATTTATATATCAATAGTCTACTACTAAGCAATTCATCGGAAAACAAAATTTAAACATATTGATGTTGGAAAAACTTTTAATTTTGGCGTTGACTGGGACTCTGAGCTCCAGACCATAGCAATCATTACAGCCAACGGTTATACCGAGTAATCAAATTCTCAAAGATGACAGTGCAGGCATATTCCGATGCCAGGGCAGGTATAATAAAAGCGGGCACCTCCGCATGATGAGGGCCCGTTTTAAATTTGGTGTGAGATCAATGCAAATACAATACATTAGCTTATTTGCAGGATTATGGGAAAAAAGCTGGAACTATATAATAAAATGCAAGCATGAGTATCTGGCGCAGAGAAGGTTGAAATATGAAGCATTTGGATGTAGTCGCTGCCATCATCATTTATAACCGGCAGATTTTATGTATGCAGCGCGGCCAATCGCAACAGGATTATATTTCTTATAAATACGAATTTCCCGGCGGAAAGATAGAAGATGGAGAAACCAGGCCGGAGGCACTGATGCGGGAACTGCAAGAGGAAATGAATATATCGCTTGCAATTGCGGAGGAAGACTTCTTTATGACGGTGAACCATACCTATCCTGATTTCGAGTTAACCATGCATAGTTATATTTGTTACGCAGCGTCGCCGGAATTTGTCCGCAGAGAGCATGTGGATCATAAATGGCTTTATCCGCATGCGTTAAATGCATTGGATTGGGCCGCAGCAGATATTCCCATCGTGGAGAAAATAATGGAGCTGAAGATGTGTTGAAACCGGGACTATATGAGCAGGTAATCAATAAACAGTTGGGCCGGGAGCTAACAAACTTGTCCAAACCATCATCAAATTAAGGTTTCCTATGATACTAAGCGCACCCGGCTGTACGCCAAAACCTATGTGTTTTACCGCGACACGGGTTTTACGACCGCCTATGTAAAGACGGATTTATCTCCCTGCCCAAGGGCTGCTATATCCAGTTGGAGCGCAAA
>CAZYJA010000036.1:0-7619 GCA_964647245.1 uncultured Syntrophomonas sp.
ACTGGACAGAGCCAATTCAATAATCACCGAGTTTCTTTCTCTGGCCAAAAACAAGGTGGTGGATATGACCCCACGAAATCTTAATTCAATAATTAGCAAATTATTACCGCTAGTTGAGGCCAAGGCTATGAGTCAGGATCAATACATGAAGCTAGAACTGGATGACCTGCCTGACTTACTCCTAGATAACAAAGAAATCCGTCAGCTAATACTCAATCTTATTAATAATGGGATGGAATCAATGCCTTCGGATGGATGCATTACCATAAGAACATTTATAGAAAAGGAAAAGGTGGTATTAGCTGTTCAAGATCAAGGTCACGGGATAGACGGTGAATTGCTGGATAAGCTGGGTACACCTTTCCTTACTACTAAGGAGCAAGGGACAGGCCTGGGGTTGGCAGTTTGTTACCGGATAGCTTCTCGGCATAATGCTAAAATAGATATAGCTACCAGCTCCACCGGTACCACCTTTTACATTAGGTTTCCAATTCCAACAGTTGCTACTAAGGTTAGTTGAAAGACACTTCGGCCCTTAGAAATAGATAGCATGCCCACTCTGAAAACAAAACCTAATTGTGAAACCTCAAAAGAATCCTTCAGCAAGCAGCAAAGGCATTAACAAACGATTAAGAGCGATAAGAGATATTAAATATAAGCGGTAACAAGCGATTTAAACTTTGTAAGAGGGGTTTTATTATGAAGAATATGTTGATACGACAAGCGCTGGAAAGTGATTTAGAAGCAGTTCTATCCATGTATGCTCAACCTTTAATGGACGATGGTGAAGTGCTTACGGGGGAGCAAGCTATTGAGGTATTTAAAAAGATGCAACGTTATCCGGACTACAAGCTTTATGTAGCTCAATTCGACAGCATTATAGTTGGGACATTTACTTTACTAATTATGGATAACCTCGGATATAAAGGGACTCCATCTGGAGTAATCGAGGATGTTGTAGTACACCCTCAATGGCAGGGGAAAGGCATTGGGACTGAAATGATGCATTTCGCCTTTGAAATATGTCGAGATAGTGGATGCTACAAGGTTGTTCTCTCCAGTTATATTAAGCGCAAGAATGCTCACCGCTTCTATGAATCTTTGGGGTTTGAACATCACGGATATAGTTTCCGGGTTGATCTTAAACGCTCATAAAATAAAGTGTTTGGCAATACGGGATATATAAAACAGCCTGCCGACTGATTTGACTGGCAGGCTGTAAACGAGAAAATTTATCAGAGACTTACCCGGACTCTATTTTTGTTTCCTCCTCGGTTGATAAATGCCATCAGGCTGGAGATAGCTGTCAATAGGCACAGTAAGACTTTCAGTAGGATAAACCTGACTGGTATCATTGGTCAGGTTGGAACCAGTCAATTGTTCGTTTAAGCTGTTCATTTAAATATCACCTCCTAAAATGGTTTGTCATTATTTTGCCCGGGTCCTATCTTTTATCTTGTCCACTTTAGGTAAAGACTACGAGTCAAACCTTTTCGAACTGATTAGGTAAAAATTAGGCGAAAATTTAATTGGGCATTTCGACTGCGCCACTATCCTATAGGCCTGCTAACAACCTACCCGGTAACAATTGTTTCAGCTACTTCATAATATGTAATTGCAGGATATAATCCCAAAATACTGGAATGAGGCCAATCTCAACATTTAGCTATACCCTCGCACAATATCTAATAATGGCCTATTACGCATGGTCGGTCTGGGGTTCTTATCGTTAAGGCAGATACCATAGACAAGGAGGATTCGGCATGACGGTTGTACTGAAAAAGCCAATGATAGCAGTAGCCGGGAGTTCGGGCAAGACCACTACCAAAGAGATGATTGCCTCCATCCTGAAGCAAAAGTGGAATATATTAAAATCCCCGGCTAATAGAAATAATCGCAGCCATATTCGGAGGCATGTTAAGCGCATAAAGAAGTCTCATCGGGCAGTGGTGCTGGAGTTTGGTATGTCGGGGCCGGGACATTTGGCTCGGAGCTGCCAGATTATAAAACCCAATATAGCCATAATAACCATGGTAGGTACGGCTCACATTGGTAACTTTGGCGGGTCCCTCAGTAATCTTATCCATGCCAAAGCTGGATTGATCAGGCATATGCAGCCCAGGGGAACGCTGTTCCTTAATGCCGATGACAATAACTCCAGACGGCTGCCGCGCAAGAATTTTCGCGGGAAAATTATGACGGTTGGAATTAAAAATCAGGCCAAATATATGGCCCACCATATTTCATATGCCCGAGGTGGCATGGCTTTTCAAGTTAAACTGGGTGGTCGGGGACATGACTTTTTCATCCCCATTTACGGAAAGCACAATGTTTACAATGCTCTTTTTGCCATTGCGGTAACCCATAGCCTGGGCTTCAGCCCCGGGATAATTAAAGCCGGCCTGAGGTCATATCAGCGACCAACTCATAGATTAAGGGTATATAGATTAAAAAGGGGAATTAGACTTATTGATGATACTTTCAATGCCAACCCAAATTCGGTTAAAGCGGCGCTGGATGTTCTAACCACTATAAGTAAGCATAAGAATGTGGCGGTACTGGGCAGCATGGGCGAGCTAGGGCGTTATTCCCAAAGGGGCCATTCCAGTGTAGGTAAATATGCCGCCAGCAAAAGGAAGAATCTTAGCCGCTTATATACTTACGGCAAGGAAGCGCAGCAAATTGGCTGGGCTGCGGTTAAGGCAGGGTTTCCTCGGGATAGAGTAATGCGCTCGGTCAATAGAACGACGTTGCACCGTAATCTCAAAAGATATCTACAACCTGGTTCTACCATTTTGGTAAAGGGTTCTCATTCAATGGCTATGAACAAAACCGTCAGGTTTATTAAGTTACAAAATGGCTAGAGATAGGTTATAGGTAAAAGATTTTTGCTTGTCACTGGTCCATCCTAAGATCAACCGGAGGGGCGCTTTTTATTATTCAATAATAGGGTGATCTGAAAGTTTTGCCTATAGTGGGGGAGAGTTGGCTTCAGGGGATAGGGAGTTGAAATATTTTCCGGGTGAGCCTACAATGAATTATTGGAGTTGAAACCTTAATGTACGCATCAATAAACAAGGAGATTATAAATGCAATTAGCATTCCAATACGGAACGGCTACGGTACAGTTTCAGGTTATCTTTCGTAAGCGCAAGACCATGACCATTATGGTCGAAGCTCCGGATAAAGTTACCGCCATAGTACCGCTTAATACCCGTCCAGCCATTATCTTGGAGAAAGTCCAGGCCCGGGCTGCCTGGATTATCAAAAAACTGGAATACTTTAAAAATGCTCAGCCCTATACCCCCAGAAAATATGTGGATGGGGAGACATTTCCCTATCTGGGAGAGGATTATCAGCTGCAGGTGGAGGAGAATACCGCTTCGAGCCGCTATAAATGGATGCTGCTTAGTGACCGGTTGGGGATGTATTTTCCGATAAAAGAGGCGGAAAGCATCGAGGAGGCTTTAGTGGCATGGTATCGGCGGCAAGCCTGGGAGAAAATAACGGCAAGAGTCAAGTATTTTCAAAACAGGCTGCTTATCGGGCCTAATCGCATAGTAATAAAGGATCAGAAAACCAGGTGGGGAAGCTGCAGTTCCAAAGGGAACCTAAATTTTAACTGGCGAATTATCATGGCCCCGCCCGTAATTATTGACTATATCGTGGTGCATGAGATGTGCCATTTAGTTCACCTTAACCATTCCCAAGAGTTCTGGAACCTGGTAGGCGAAATCCTGCCGGACTATAAAGATCGGAGAAAGTGGTTGAAAATCAACGGAACTCAGTTAAGCCTGTAAGACTGATTTTCGGCAGTTAATCATTAAAACCTGTCCAATTAGAGCCCCGATAGTAACCAATACCTCCACAATGGTCATATATAGCCTCATATCCAGCATCGTATACCACTGAGAGTTGGGCCAGGCATCCAAACAAGATTATAGCAAAGCCCGCCTTGCAATATACAGCGCTAAAGCAAGAACGGGCTTTTGCTATGGGGGAAGTAGATCAAGGTTTAGGGAAGGGTCCTGGTTCCCAAAGTTTTTACCAGAGCGTGGGCCGCTTCGGCTCGAGTTATGGTATGCTGGGCATCAAAGGTTATACCATCGCTTCTGATGATGCCTAACCCCCAGGTCAGGGCTGCATATCCCTTTAGGTCAGGGCCGATTGCATCCTGATAGGGAAGTTGATATATGTCCGGCAACTGAGCTAAGTATTCCAGGGCCAGGGAACGCACCATAAGCTGGGCCAGTAATCCCCGGGTTACGGCTGAGTCGGGGGCGCGATCTTCCTTAATCCAGCCCAAAACCAACGAGCGTTTTATGATATCCTGGTCGGATAAGTTCCGGGCGTAGTCAGGTCCGCTGGCAGTAGCCAACATAGTCCGCAGCAGGGTAACCAATCGGACAGCTTCGTCGGGATGAAAAGAATCTTGATATTCGCCCATTAGACCGGCCTGGCCGAGCAGGGCGATTTCTCTTTCGGCAAAGTTCCCGGCGATATCTTTAAAAACATGGACCGCTAAATTATTGGTAACCGGTTCCCCCTGAGTATTCAGTCTTTCTCCGGTGGATGCATCAATCATATTAAAATAAGGTTGGGCAGGCGGGATCTGGGGTTGGTAGGTCAAACGCATCTCCGGTGTACCCCGGTTGGAACGATAATAGGTAGTGTATCCTAAGGTAAGCGGAGCTAACTGCAAGTATACTTCATTAGCCTTATCCAGGCCTAGAACATTGGTCGCGGCGGGGAAATCACTTTTGAGCCAATTCAGATTATAGCTCACGATTTGCTGGGTGGCCCGGTCCACTCTGACATCAGCTCCATTGTCAGGAAACAGGATGCCATTTACGGTGCGCTGGTAATTGAAACTCCAGGTGTTCTGGTAATAATCGGGTAGTTGCACCATGACTTTTTCGCGGTCAAAGCTGATTTGGTCCAGTTTTAGCTGATTAAAACGCGCAGGTTGTACTTTCTTTAGGAAGTCCTCGGCCAAGGTTTTAGCATTCTCCTGGCTGATAGTGTTGTCGGAATTGTTCCGTTGCGGTATATCCAGGTTAAAGCTGAGCAAATCACCAGTCTGAGCATTTACTCGGCCATACATACCACGGAGCAGGGTGGAGGCTGATTTTGGCGAGGGCGAAGACCAGCTTAGATTCCAAATGCGCAGACTAGGATCACGCCAATCTTGTTCCAGGTTGGCTGACTGCAAATTTAGATGGCTGGGGATATCTACCCACTTCTTAAGTGCGTTGGTGGCCTCCTCCTGGCTGATCAGGCCAGAGGTTTGGGCGATCTCTGCTTGTTCCTGGGGGCTTAACGGAACCGGCGAAGCCTCTTTCACGCTGGACCCGTTCATTTTGGCCATTTCATCGCTATAGCCGCCCATACCGGCTGCGAACCATTCGTTAGGTTCAGGGACAATGGGTTTGCCGGTGAGCGCATCGAGCCGCCCGTTGGAAGGATGATCAAGCCTATATACCAAAATCGGCTCAGACCGCTTGGGCATGCGGCTGTCCAGCGGCTGTACATTTCGGCTCAAGACATACTCCAGTTGGATAATTCCCTCTTGCCTGAATAACTGACAGGCCGTCTCCGAGGAGATGACTCCTGTCGGGGAAGGCAATTCTGAATTAGACCAGTTCAGACTATAGCCCTTTACTATTCCAGTATCAGTGCTGATTTCCATGGTGACGCCCTCACCTATGACGGGAATATTGTTGGCCAGGCGTTGCCAGCGCACTATGTAGTTAGACTGGCTGTAACTGGTCAGCGAGATTAGCTCGCTGCCCGGAATTAGAGTCAAAGAGGCAACTCGATTCGGAATCAGCCTCTGTAAAAGCTGAGTGCCAATCGCTTGCGCTTGAGGCAGGGAGATGGCCGGTATGCGATTACGCGCAGAAGTTTCCGGCTTCCAACAATTCATGGATATGATTTCGCCGGTTGCAGCGTCAACCTGGGCATTAAAGTTGCCGCCATTCTCAGCGGGATTAGTCCAATTTAAGGACCAGAGGCGTTTATTATCGTATTCATTAAAGCCGGATTTAAAAGTAGTATACTCGGGCGGGACCACAAAGTTTTGCTTCACGGTTTGGATGGCCTGTTCCAGCGGGACAGCTACGGCCGGATCAAAGGCCAGCGCTGACGAGGGTATACAAATGGTTAGCATCAACGATACCAAGAGCCAGGTTAGAAATTTTTGTTTCCAAGTGCGCAAATCTATCACTCCTTATAATTTTAAGTGTACAATAAAGTGTACGTAAGCTTAGGTAAAAACTGTCATTATAGATCCAAATTACATTTAATCGAATAACTTAAGTTAATTTACCTTTCTCAGAAATATATAACGCAAGGCTATCCAAAAGAACGGTTAATTAGAAAACCAACAGGGGGATAGGATGGAATTTAACTCGCTGGACTATATAATAACAGCTGTTTTGTTGCTTAGCGCGCTAATCGGATATAACAGGGGTTTCATCGCTTCGGTAATTCGCATTATCGGCACCTTGGCAGGATTAGGGATCGCTTTCTGGTATAAGGAGGAAGCGGCCGCTTACCTGCAGCAACATCTGGGCTTGGTCAGCTCACTGGCCGGGATGCTGGAAAAGCGCATACCTATTGCGGCTTGGGTCGCGAATCAACCTATCCTGGCACCTCTGCCGGGCATAAAGGGAGGGATGGCTTATCTGCACGGTCAATTCATGGATTTATCCAACCTCCTGGTGATAGCAGGATGTTTTTTGCTACTATTTATCATAAGCAGCAAAATTATAAGAATTATCGGGATGATGGGGGAGAAAATTTTTCGGGGGGGTATACTGGGAGGCATGAACCGGCTGGCGGGCGCCGGAATAGTTATGATAAAAGACCTTATCATAATGGCAGCCCTGCTGGGAGTGTTTTACTATCCCCTGGGACTGGGCACTAAAATTGGAATCGAGGGCGTTTCCAAGGCGGCGGTTTTCATTCAAGATTCCGCTTTGGTACCTTATCTCCTGCAAGTCTTTGTATTTATGCAGGAAATGATAACTGGGGGCGTATAGCCGAGCCAGGGCTTTGGAAACTTATAATAAGATATGAACAGAACAGGAAAGGGGATTTATTAGGAATGCAAGCAAACGACAAAAAGAAGGACCGGAGCTGTTGGCCCCGGCTGGATGAGGCCAAGATAAAGGCGGCCTACGATTTCAGTGATGACTATATCAATTTCCTCACCCAGGCCAAGACGGAGCGCGAAGTAACTGAGGAGATATGCCGGCTGGCTGAGAAAAAGGGTTTTGAGCCGATTGGTAAAGTTGGCTCCATAAAAGCGGGGGATAAAATCCTTATCACTAGCAAAGGCAAGGTAGCAGCCTTGGTGATCATAGGCAGCCAGCCGCTGGACAGGGGATTTAATCTGGTGGCCTCGCACATTGATTCGCCGCGCTTGGACTTAAAAGCCCGGCCCGCCTATGAAGCGGATGGAATGGCTTTATTAAAGACCCACTATTACGGGGGGATTAAGAAATATCAGTGGCCGGCTATGCCCTTGGCCTTGCATGGGGTAGTGGTAAAAAAAGATGGCTGCGTCATCAAGGTGGTAATAGGCGAAAAAGAGAGTGATCCGGTCCTGACCATTT
>CAZYJA010000036.1:7629-13977 GCA_964647245.1 uncultured Syntrophomonas sp.
CCCACCTGGCCAAAGACCAGATGGAAAAGAAAATGTCGGAAGCGATAAATGCGGAAAGCCTGAACGCAGTAGTTGGCAGTCGCCCCCAGGCGGATTGCGATAGTGACCCTATCAAAGCGTACATTATGAACCTGCTCCAGGATCAATATGATATCGAAGAGGAAGATTTGACCAGCGCCGAATTACAACTGGTGCCGGCCTATGCGGCCCGAGACGTCGGACTGGATCGGAGTATGGTGGGTGCTTATGGGCAGGATGACCGGGTATGTGCCTACAGCTCCCTGATGGCGGCATTGGAAGTCGATAGGCCGGCCCGTACTGCTATTTGCCTTTTCGTCGATAAGGAGGAAATCGGCAGCATGGGCAATACGGGATTGCAGTCCTTGCTAATTGAAAATATAGTGGCCGAAATCATGCACCGGATGGGTAATGACAGTTACCACAGCATTAGGGAGGCCCTGGCCCATTCCACCGCCCTCTCAGCTGATGTCAATGCCGCGGTAGATCCTAATTACCCGGAAGTTTTTGAGAAAATGAATTGCAGCTTTCTAACTCATGGCCTGGTAGTGACCAAATACACGGGAGCTAGAGGTAAATCCGGCTCCAATGATGCCAACCCGGAATTTCTCGCCCGGATTCGCAACCTCTTTGACGAAGCGGGAGTAGTGTGGCAGGTAGGTGAACTCGGTAAGGTAGATATTGGCGGCGGCGGCACCGTGGCTCAGTATATGGCCCATTATGGCATGGAAGTAGTGGACTGCGGAGTAGCTTTGCTAGGAATGCACTCCCCCTTTGAGGTAGCCAGCAAGCTCGATGTTTATATGGCCTATCTGGGGTACAAAGCCTTTATGCAGAAGTTTTAACCAGGGATGTCAAGCGGGAGAGGTGATACAGAATGGACAAGCCCAAGAGACTTACGGAGATGGTTCGGGCAGCCGGCTGAGCGGCTAAGATAGGTCCGGGGACCTTGGAAGAAGTATTAAAAGGATTTGAGTGGCCACAGGATCCTAATCTAATGGTGGGAATTGACAGCCGGGACGACGCCGGGGTTTATCGGGTAGACGATAATTTGGCATTGATACAGACTTTGGATTTTTTCACTCCGATGGTGGATGACCCCTACATTTTCGGACAAATAGCGGCCACCAACGCGCTGAATGATATCTATGCCATGGGGGGAGAGCCTTTGCTGGCCATGAACCTGGTATGTTATCCCCAATGCGGGGACATGGAGGTGCTAAGACAAATACTGGAGGGCGGACTTAGCAAGGTCAAAGAGGCCGGAGCCTTGTTGGTCGGGGGCCATACGGTAGATGATAATGAACCCAAATACGGGCTCTCAGTTTGTGGACGGGCCCATCCCAGCAAGGTTATTAGCAATAGCACTGCCCGCCCCGGAGATAGCCTGTTCCTGACTAAGCCGCTGGGCAGCGGCGTCATCGCTACGGCTATCAAAGCAGAAATGGCCTCCCAGTCAGCCACGGACGAAGCTATCCGCTGGATGAGCATGTTAAACCAAGCCGGCTGTAGAGTGATGCAAGCGGTAGGGGTGAACGCCGCTACAGATGTGACGGGATTCGGGCTGGTGGGGCATCTCTTTGAGCTGGCCGTCGCCAGTGACGTGGAGGTAGAACTGAACAGCACTCAGCTAGAATTTATGCAGGGAGCGCTGGAATATGCCAGCCTGGGCTTAATCCCGGGCGGCGCCTATACTAATCGACAATACTTGGCCGACAAAGTAGAGTATGGGGATGAAATTGAGGTTACCCGGCGGGACCTGCTATTCTCTCCGGAAACGGCCGGGGGCCTGCTTATAGCGGTTGATCAAACCAAACAGGCAGCCTTGCAGGAAGCAATGCGTAAAGAGGGTTGCGTTTGTTATCGGATTGGCTCGGTGCTCCAGACCGGGTTTAAACCGATTAAAGTCAAACTATGATATTGACCTGCCGTAGAGCCAGGGGATAGGAGGGGAAGTATGGAAAGAAAAGTCTTTGACCTGGGGGACACCGTGAGAATGAAAAAGCAGCATCCCTGTGGCAGCCAGAACTGGGAAGTAATGAGGATGGGGATGGATATTAAAATTAAATGCCTAGGTTGTGGGCGAGTGGTAATGCTTCCCCGGAGTGAGTTTGAGAAAAAAATGGTGCGGGTGGTCGAGAAGCCAGATCAGCCCTCTGAAAAATCCTGAAAGTAACAAACCAATTGAGGGCGGGGCGCATATACTGTAGCAGGATAGTTCGAATTCAGCCAAGGAGAGTGGAAAAGGTGCTAAAAATAGTTCCCGAGAAACAGTTCTCTACCGGAGATCTGGTTACGTTAAAGAATTCCCGGAAAGGGGAACATTTTTGCATTATTGGGCTGAAGATAAATGATCAACAGCAACCGGTGGCCGTACTCAAAGCCCTCTTTAATGAAACCTATATCATTGAAAAACCTTTAACCGAGCTAAAAAGCCTTTTGATCAAAGGAATATTGTAATTAGTTTGCATCACTAGAATAATACTGCTATAATTAGCGACAAGTCCCTGCCCCGGATGAATGGTTCGGGGCCATTACTCGTGTCAACGAGTTTAGTCCAGAGGGAGGAGGTGTGAAAATGCGTGCTTATGAGATGATGTTTATCATCAAACCTGATGTACCCGAAGAAGGAATCGCTGAAATCAAAGAGAAGCTGCACAAAATCATTGATGATTTTGGAGGCGAATTCGTCGACGAGGTAGTAGGTTGGGGCAAGAAGCGCATGGCGTACAAAATAGAAGACTATTCTGAGGGTATCTATTCTTTATGGCATTTTAATGCTATACCCGAAACTGTTCTGGAATTGGACAGGATCATAAAGATATCTGATAGTCTGTTACGCCACATTATCATTCGCAAAGACGAAAAATAGTTAATTGAAGAACCGGGGGGAGCGAATTATGTTAAACCGGGTTATTCTAATCGGTCGCCTTACCCGCGATCCGGAACTAAAATATACACCCAGCGGAACAGCAGTAACTACATTCACATTAGCGATAAACCGCAAATTTAATAAAGAACAAACTGATTTTATTGATATCGTGGTTTGGAGGCAATCGGCCGAGTTTTGCGCCAATTATGGCAGCAAGGGGCGACTAGCCGCCGTAGAAGGCCGGCTACAGGTGCGTACCTATGAAACCAAAGAGGGGCAGAAGCGTAAAGTTGCTGAGGTAGTAGCTGACGATATCCGGTTCCTGGATAAACCCGGGACAAGCTCTGCCGCTGGCTCGGGTCAGCATGCCAGTGCCCGTAGAGATGACCAGTGGGAAGATCTGGGACGGGAAGTAAGGCTGGAAGATATTGATATGGTGGATAGAAATGAAGAGGATGAAATACCTTTCTAGATAAGGAGGACGACTACCTTGATGAAGCGGGACAAACGCAAGAAGAGGCGTCAGTGCAACTTCTGTGCGGACAAAGTTGAGGGTATAGATTATAAGGAATTAGTTAAATTACGCCGCTATGTTACTGAGCGTGGCAAGATACTTCCCCGTAGGATTACTGGCAATTGCGCACTGCATCAACGTCAGTTAACGGTGGCGATAAAAAGGGCTAGAATCATGGCCCTGCTGCCTTATACGTCAGAATAGTAGAACCAGATAAGCCCTCGCTTCGGTGGAGGGCTTATTTTTTTGCAAAAGGTTGCACCCGGGTACCAGGAAGGATAAACTGACCTGAATGCCGAACCCTATACCAGGAGAATAGAGGATAAATGAGGTGATAAATTGCCATCCATAGCGTACTTGGTCGTCATATCATCAGCAGCCTGTCTATTTATGGGCCGCTCGCCCTATATGACCTTTATTGCGGCCGTGATTTGGGGAGTATCTCTGATTATTGGCGGTTACTATCTCAACGGAAAATATCTAGCCTTAGTATTTGGGCTCAACCTAATCATCTTATACGGGCTTACCGGAAGCACTGGTTTATTCTATGCGCTCGGTTTTTTCGGAATGCCTTCCTTTCTTATGGGCTATAGGTTAGGTCGTTATCAGAACGGATACTACCAACTCCGGAAGTGGGGACTAGTCTCCGCCGTGCTGGCAGTCAGTTTGTTTCTGAGCTTAGCTTATAATTTTGGGGAACTCCAGGTCGCCACTCTGCAAAATGAAATTGAAAATTACATGCATCAGGGTCTAATCGGGTCAGGAGACACCAATATATTGAAAGTATATGAGGAACAGGGAATCAGTCAGGAGGAAGTAGAGAACAGCATTGCCCTGGTGGCTAGAGGATTGATTATGCACCTGCCCGCTCTCTATTATCTGCAGGCCTTGATTACCGTATTAATCATTCTGAGCCTCAGTGCCTACTATTGCCGCCGGAGGAATCTGCCCATCCTGAATAAAAGGCCCTTTAGCGAAGAGGTTATGCCCTGGCAATTTGCCTGGGGTATAATTGTGGGGTTGTCCCTGTGGCTATGGGGCAGAGATGAAATGACGACTTTATATTATGCCGGGTCCAACCTATTAGTCATCCTGGCTATGGTAACCGTCTATTTCGGACTGTCCAGCCTGGTCTATCGGTGGCAAATTATGAACCCCACCACTAAAAGATGGACCCTAATTCTATTTATCGGGGCTAGCTTGGCTTTTACCTTGCCCGCCATAATTTTCATTGGTTTTTTAGGCCTGTTTGATTCATTATTGGACTATAGAAAAGTGCGTTTTAAAAAGGAGGATACAAAATGAAGGTGATTCTGACCCAGGACGTTAAAAAGGTAGGTATTAAGGGCCAGGTATTGGAAGTATCAGATGGATATGCACGGAATTTTCTTATCCCCCAGGGTCTAGCCGAAGAGGCAACCAAAACTAAAATAAAGGAAATCCAGGAAAAAAGCCTCAAGGATGAAAAGAAAAAAAACAGTGAAAAGGAGCAGGCCCAAGCCCTCAAACTGAGGCTGGATGGGAAAAGCGTAGAAATAAAAGTTAAGGCTGGAGCGGGCGATAAACTCTTCGGGGCAGTAACGGTCAAAGAGATTGCCGATATTTTACAAAAGGAATTTAAGGTATCAATAGATAAAAAGAAGATAGATGTGGGCGAACCGATAAAACACCTGGGGCATTATAAAATTAAGTTAAAAATTTATCCAGCCGTGCAAGCGGTGGTCAAATTAATTGTAGCGCCTGAATAATCAGGGAGGAAAGAGCAAACATGTTGTACTTGATAAAACAAAATAATCAGCAAGAAGCGCAGCAAGATAAAGAACAGGAGATAGACCAAAGAATAAACGATCTATTTAAACACCTTGATAAACTATATGGGACTCAAGGTTTTATCCTGCGGGCCAGCAAACTGGATGCGGTGGATCTAATTGATTCCGAACAGACGAAAGACCGGATCCTGGCTTTACAGAAGATGCTGGAGGCGGATCCTACCCTAAACGAACTGGCGGCCAGTGTGGAGATAGAGGAAATATTAGACCATCTGGAAGATATGGTGGCTGATAAATATGCCCGCCGGGCTGCGGAAGATAGAATGCAAAAACGGGTCCAAGCCAAAATGGAGCAAAAGTATGACGAATATTTGCAGGATATAAAAAAACAGATTGTTAAGGAGCAAAGTAATAGCCATGAAAATGCGCAAACCCTCAAGAAGCTGGGGCAGCTGGAAAAAATGGAGCGTAACGGGCTTAATGGTTCGGCCTTTGATCTTTTAAGACCCGGCCAGGCAGAAGAGGTCATCGGTCAGGAAAAAGCCCTCAAGGCGTTGATTTCCAAATTAAACACCCCCTATCCCCAACACATCCTGCTTTATGGGCCGCCCGGAGTAGGGAAGACCACCTGTGCCCGCTTAGCGATGGATATGGTGAGGGGTAAACAGAATAGTGTTTTCCGGGAGGAAGCCCCTTTCGTAGAAGTAGATGGAACCACCTTAAGGTGGGACCCGCGGGAATCCACCAATCCGCTGCTGGGATCAGTGCACGACCCTATTTATCAGGGAGCCAGGCGGGAATTGGCTGAAGAGGGAATACCGGAACCCAAACTGGGTCTGGTGTCGGACGCTCATGGAGGGATTCTGTTTATTGATGAACTTGGCGAAATGGATACATACTTGCAGAATAAATTGCTAAAGGTATTGGAAGATAAGCGAGTCTTTTTTGAGTCTTCCTATTACGACCCCCATGACCCGAAGGTCCCGCAATACATAAAAAAAATATTTACCGATGGGGTTCCAGCGGATTTCCTTTTGATCGGGGCGACCACTCGCACCCAGGAAGAGATAAGCCCGGCATTTCGGTCCCGGTGCATGGAAATATTCTTCGAACCCCTGACCCCGGAACATATTAAGCGCATCGTGGAGAATTCCGCCCGGAAACTGGGGCTCGAG
>CAZYJA010000037.1:0-2818 GCA_964647245.1 uncultured Syntrophomonas sp.
AATCAGGCCCGGACCACGCACCCCGACCAGCCGGCCCAGGCGAAAGAGCACTGCCCGTTCGTATTCAGGCAGAATCTTCACTGCCATACTCAATACAATTACCAAAACCAGAATAATCCCAACTGCGTTTATTAATGGACCCAGCGTTGCCATAATATTTCCTCCCATCTTTTAATTAATCTATAGAATCCGTAACAGGTTCTACCACCAGCACCAGGCCCACCTTGTCAATGATACGCACCCTGCTTCCCTCCACGATCTTATGATTGTCGCGAGCTCGGGCCTGCCAGGTTTCACCCTGTACCCGTATAAGGCCCAGGGGGTCCAGAGGTTTAATCACTATTCCTACCCGAAATTCCACTTCCCCATGACTCGGCCGCAACCGCCGCAGTTGCCAAATCCCCCTCACAACTACTACCAAAAGACCCGCGCCCACTACTCCAATCCCGATCGCCATAGCCCGAAAGGAATCCCACCAGGCTACCGGCAGGAGAGGTTCAACCGGGAAGAAAAGAATACCCAGAACAATACTCGCAATACCCCCCACTCCCAAAATTCCAAGCGCAGGCGTAAAAGCCTCAGCCGCCAACAGCCCTACCCCCAGCACAATTAACAGGCCCGCAGTCAGGTTCACCTCGAAGAGCCCCATTCCATAAAGTCCGAGAATTAGGGATATAGAACCCAGAATTTCCGGCAGGAAAAAACCTGGGGCGGTAATAGCGAAAATCAGGCCATAAACACCGATCATTACCAGCACCATGGCCAACATAGGATTGCTGATAACGTGCGCCAGGCGTTCGTTAATATTCATGTTCAAGCTCTCCACCCGGGCCCCCAGAGTGCGCAAAGTGTTCGGCCCAGCTGCGGTCTGGACGGCCTTACCTTCCACTTGCTGCAATAATTCTTCCATATTGTCAGCCGCCAAATCGATAACCCCACTAGCCAGAGCGTCCTGGTTATTTAGGCTCAGGTTTTCCTTTACAAAGCGCTCCGCCAAGTCAGTGGGTCTTCCTCGTAAGCTGGCCAGGCTCTTCATATGTTCTGCCATAAAATTAATCGTCTTTTGGTCAACCGGATTGGTTCCTCCCGTGCTGCCCACCTTTACTGGCATCGCCGCACCACAGGTAGTTCCAGGCGACATGGCCGCCAGGTTCCCACTCAAGAGAATATAGGTTCCCGCCGAGGCGGCAATGGCGCCGCGCGGAGTAACCATGGTAATAACGGGGACTTTCGCAGCTGAAACTGCTTCAATAATATCGAGAGTAGCAGAGACCAGCCCCCCCGGTGTATCCAGTGTGATGATCACCGCTTCCGCCCCGTCCTGCTCCGCAACCTGGATCCCTCGGGTGATATGCGAAGCTGTACCGGCCGTCACCGTACTATCCACCTTAATATGGTATATCAGTGGCTCTCCCGCCCCCATCGCCTTTTGTAAGCAAAGCCCGGGAATTGCCAGGAAAATGGCGATGCCAATCACCACCAGCATATTTATCCGCCCGCGCAAATCGAACCACCTCCGTCCTTATATTTATGTACCATTACCGGGATATTTATAACCAAAAAACAGACCCTAAGATCTGTTTTATGTTGGTTAGACCGTATTAACTTGTAGATTCGCCTACCATTCGCCTACCATTCGCCTACCTACGATTGAAACCCCAAGGGCCCCCTATTACCTCAAAACCCCCTGTTTTTTGTCATTTATAGAAGTTACCAGAATTTAAAAGAAATATGTAACGGTATATATTATAATCGTAGAAGATTTGTTATTTGCACCATAATTTAGATTATTATATAAAAGGTTGAAGTAATTTTATGATTAAAATTGTAAACAAGTGCCATAAAGCTTTAATGGTCATTACCTTCTTATGGGCAGGTCTTTATATGCTTTGTGCCCAGCTGGTTGAATTCAATCTGGCTACTCTCTTTAACCTGCCAGCCCTTCTGGCCAGTAAGAGTGAGCTCATCTATTTCCCGCGGAATATAATTGGCCTCATCCTCATCTTTGCAATTATGTACTCATTCAGGAAAGTCAAAACCCCTATATCACTACCCATAGCCTTGACAACCCTGGTTATCCTGGCTGTGGTGCCCAGGTATTATTTGTTACATAATGTATCGATTGTACAAACCAGCGATTACGCCACTTATTATGTCAATAGCCTATCTATTCTCGATAATTTCAGGGTGGCGCCGGACTGGCAGCAATACTTTGCTGCCGCAGCGGCTAATGTTCCGGTTATTTGTGGAATCTTCGCGATTGGATTCAAACTATTTGGAGTATCGCCGACGGTTGCCCTTTATATGAACGTGGTTTTTTATGCCGGCGCAGTAATTGCTCTGTATTTCCTTGCCTTACGCTTTATGGCCCCGAACCCTGCATTGCTGGCAGCTGCGATTTATGCCCTGTGGCCTAATAATATTAGTTATTCGGTCTCCATGTCATCAGAACCCATGTACATCTTCTTTTTATTTAGCGGCTTGGCCTTATTCATAAATGGATTGCCAACTAGCGGCCTAGCGCTATTGGCCAGTATATCCGGGGCAGGGGTCCTTTTAGGCATTTCCCAGGCTATAAGACCGATTACGGTAATATTCATATTCGCTATTGCACTGGTGCTTTGGTTTTATCATAGTTTCCGGACTGCCCCAGACAAAAACTACTCCGTTTGGCCTAAATTAGTCGTGTTTGGCACATTACTCTTGGCATTTATGCTAACCTTATGGGGATTGAGTTTATACACCAGCAAAATCTTGCCAACGATCTCAAAACCTGGTTATGGCTGGTCATTATTTGAAGGAGCCAATATCAATACCT
>CAZYJA010000037.1:2828-13957 GCA_964647245.1 uncultured Syntrophomonas sp.
CAGGTAATAGCTGAGTATCCCCTTGAACAGGTGCAGACCATATTCCTGCACCTGGGAATTGACCGTTATAAATCTTATGATTCCGTCCAGCTGGCCAATCTGCTGGTAACCAAAACTCGAAATATCTTCGGTAACGGTGATTATTATAACCGAGATCTTAACCTATACCTAAACGCGCAGCCACCATTGGTTCAATCAGGAAATGTCCCCAGCTCTATTTTGGCATGGGGTGATTTATCCTTCTGGTTGTATAGAATCCTGGCGTTTTATTTTATTTATGTCTGCTTTAAATGTCTGTATTTAATAGCAATAAAAGAGGAAAAAGCGAAAGTCAGCCGACTATTTTGCCTGACTTTGCCGGTATGCGGAATTATGGCCATACACCTCTTGCTGACTTCGATCGAAAGATATAACTATCCGGCGATCGCAATTATGATAATGATTTGTGTGATGTTCTCCGAAAAATCTCCATATCATTCATTGCCAAAAAGAATGGGGCGTTATGATGGGTGCAATTATTGATCAACCTCCAAAAGTCCTGGTTATTATACCGGCCTGCAATGAGGAACTAAATATAAAAAGGGTAATTGACAATTTGCAAAGGGAAGCTCCCGAGGTCGACTATATTATTATTAACGATTGTTCTGGGGATAAGACCCGGGAGGTTTGCCGCAATAATGGCTTTAACTACATAGATTTGCCGATTAATCTGGGTATTGGTGGTGGGGTGCAGGCTGGCTATCAGTATGCCCTGACTCAAGGCTATACGGTTGCCATTCAGCATGACGGCGACGGCCAGCATGACCCCGCTTACATTAAAGCGGTGGCTTCCCCGATACTTGATGGCCAGGCCGACATTGTTATCGGTTCCCGATTTGTAAATGGCGAGGGGTTTCAGTCTTCTTACTGCCGACGTTTAGGAATAAACCTTCTCAGCGGCCTAATAGAGTTTTGTTGCGGGATCCGGGTTAAAGACGTCACCAGTGGATACCGGGGGGTAAATAGAAAGTTCATCGAAATATACGCTTCCGAATATGCCCAGGATTATCCGGAACCGGAAGCAATTATTTCTGGGGCGATGGAAGTACCGGTGGTGATGCATGAGAGAACCGGCGGCACCAGCTCAATCAGCACCTGGAAGTCAATTTATTATATGATAAAGGTTTCATTGGCAATTTTAATATATCGGCCTTCATTAAAAAGGAGGTATTTATAATGTTGCCGTTTTCACTGCAAATAGCTTCTCTATGCGGGGTACTAATCTATTTCGCAGCCATATTCTATCTGTTAAAAAGGAAAATGTTAAACCTAAAATATACTCTGATGTGGCTATTTTCAGGCGCAGTTATGGCAATAATATTAATCTTTCCGATTATACTCAAGCAGTTTGCGGTGCTGGTCGGCATTACTACGCCTTCCAACGCCCTATTTGCCGCAATTATATTCTTTATTCTGCTGATACTAATGTCCCTTACCTCGATTATATCTGCTTTAAACGAAAAAAATAAAAAGCTGACTCAATCGCTGGGACTACTGGAGAAAAGAGTAAGAGACCTTGAAGACGTTAAAGAATAGGGGGTGGTGAATTTGGTTTATTGGCTAATTGGGGTGCAAGTCATGTTACTGGTGGCAGGACAAATGCTGTGGAAAACTGAACTTGCCAGGTTCGGGGAGATTTCATCCGCTAATATAATGAAGATACTACTTTCACCCCCTATTTTGTTAGGTATGTTTATCTATGTCATCGCTACTCTGGTATGGTTTTATATCCTATCCAAAGAAGCTTTTAATATCGTTTACCCTCTGCAATTAAGCCTGGCGGCAATTTTCGGGGTAGCTGTATCAGTCTTCTTCCTCCATGAAAGCATGACCCTCCCCAGAATGGGCGGAATCATCCTCTTAATTATCGGAGTTTTCCTAATCGTCAAAAAGTAGCCAAGTCAGCCCAAGGGACGTTTTCTGGACCTGGCAAGCAAAACATCCCTTGGCTTGTTGTATTTTTTTACCATATTTATTGTCTGGTGATGATAGCTTTAGTATATAATTAAACAAAGAAAAAAGAGGAGGGGTTTAAATGGATATTTTTCAAACCATCCAGGAGAGGCGTTCCTATCGAAGCTATTTGAACCAGCCAGTTGAGGATGAAAAGCTAAACTCTATTCTAGAGGCGGGACGGTGGGCTCCCTCGGTAATGAACCTGCAACCGTGGAACTTTATTGTAATTAAAAACCAGGATGTGAAGACCAAGCTAAAACAAGCTTGTCAGGAGACGCTGCAAACGATTTACGAGGCCAGCGGCTGGAAGTGGGTCAGCAAATTCAGCATAGAGTTCTTGACCGAAGCCCCGGTGGTAATTGTGGTTACCGGCGACCCTAAAAAAACTGGGGCCGACCAGTTTCTGCCCAATCGTGGGGTGGGATATGCCTTTTCCTGCTGCGCCGCCATTCAAAACATGCATCTGGCAGCCCATGCGTTAGGACTGGGAACCCTCTGGTTTTCGCTTTATGAAACTGATAAAGTTAAGGAGCTTTTAAATATACCCGCCGAACTGGATGTTATAAGTATGATAGTGCTGGGCTATCCCACTCAGCCTGCCGCTGCGGTCAAGAGAAAGCCCCTGGAAGAAATCGTAACGGTTATTAGCTAAAACCTAAGAGAACAAGGGGACGGTAATCCATAACCGGGTTTATCCTACTTCTAGCGCTCGTTTAAAATCATGCCATATCCAGCACGTACCAACCAATTCCCAGCCTTGTTCTCCATATTCGTTTAAAATACGGGTAGTTCTGTGGCCTCCCCCGACCTTACAAACACATTTGCATTCAAATTTTTTCACTATTCACCTCCTTGGAAAAGCTGCCTGCAGGATAGGATTAATCTCCTTTCAGGTCCACCGATATCCCCAGACCAATATGTCCCATTCCAGGTCTAGAGACCAGTTTTTTCGGAAAATTGGAGGTGATTTAATTGTTATATAAAAAGAAAAATGACGTCCCAATGATAAGTAAACCCCACTTACATACAATTATAATTAAACCAGGTCAGACAAAAGCCCAGTTGCATGAAGGCAAGCATGGTGAACAGGTGTCTTTATGCGAAATAAGGGTTAATTATTCATCCAACGACTTGTTTAAAGATGAAAGCCAAGCTCTGTATATGGTTAATCACGCAGATCAAAAACTAGATATCAGTTCCCAAGAATACTCTTTCTCGGACCTGGTAGATATTAACTTACTACAGAAATTATTCACTTCATATTATATGATCACTAAAATACCTCATGCTGTGTTGGACACCGATAATAATATCCTCTGCCGGTTTGGATGGCATGATATCTGCGCCAAGTATCACCGAATTTGTCCCGATACACTGCAAAGATGCCTGCAAAGCGACAACTATATATCTGCTCATCTGCACAAAGTTCCTTACATTGGCTATAGATGCCTTAACGGGCTTGTAGATTATGCCACTCCCATCGTTATCGAAGGACGCCATCTGGCCACGATATTTATCGGTCAATTTTTCCATGAGCCGCCCGATGTGGATTTTTTCCGTCATCAGGCCCAGAACTATGGATTTAACGAGGAGGCGTATTTAGAAGCACTCCGAGAGGTTCCAATTATACCCAAAAATCAAATTGAATTTATTATGCAATTTTTCTCAGAATTCGCACAATTTCTAGCCATATTAGGATTGCAGCGAAAACGCGAGCTCGAAGCAACCAATCAAGCTCTAAGAGATAGAGAAAAAAGCGAAGTGAAATATCGATCTATCTTTGAAAATGCCACCGAAGGCATATTCCAGACCACACCTCAGGGACGCTTCATAAGCATCAATCCGGCTTTTGCAAAAATATATGGTTTTGAATCTGCGGAAGAAATGATTACCGAAATACCCAATATCAGGCGAGCTTATTATGATAACCCTGATGATTGGAGGAAATTGGTCAGACAGCTTGCCGACCAAGATAAATCAGAAAAATTTGAAACCTCGGTAAATAGAAAAGATGGTAACAAAATAAGGGTGTCGCTTAATATTCATGTGGTGCGTGATCAAAACGGAGCAATACAATATCTGGAGGGCACCTGTGTCGACATCACCGAGCGCGTGGAAGCCCAGGCACGACTTGAATATCTAAGCTATAAGGACTCATTGACCGGACTTTATAATCGAAATTATTTCGAGGCAGAAATGCAGCGTCTGCAAGAGTTAGGCCGGATTCCGATTGGTATTATTATGTGTGATTTTGATGGTCTCAAACTGATTAACGACACTCTCGGACGCAAAATCGGTGATGAGCTTTTGGTAGCTGCTTCTCAAGCACTAAAAGCTTGTTTCCGCGATGAGGATGTTGTCGCCCGAGTGGGAGGGGATGAGTTTTCGATAATTCTACCTTTTATTAACGAAAGCAAGTTGGCGGAAACCGTTGACCGAATCCGTACCGAAATCGACATTTATAATATTAGGCGTCCAGATCTGCCATTAAGTATTTCCATCGGTTTTGCTTATAAAAACCAGGATAACTTAACCAACATTGATGATCTTTATAAACAGGCCGATGACAACATGTTCCGTGAAAAACTTACCAGAAGTCAAAGTGCCCATAGCGCTATCGTAAAAACGCTGATACAAACCATGGAAGCCAGGGATTTCGAAACCGAAAAGCATGCCGAACGTTTAATAAATCTAATCAATGCTTTTGCTCGGGAGATTAATCTAAACGAATCCCAACTAGCCCATCTACTTCTTTTTGCACGCTTCCATGACATCGGAAAAGTAGGAATTCCGGATAGCATTCTGTTAAAACCGGGGCCACTTACCCCCGAGGAGAGAATTCAAATGCAAAGTCATAGCGAAATAGGTTACCGAATTGCCCATGCATCACACGATCTGACTCCAATAGCGGATTTAATACTAAAGCACCACGAATGGTGGAATGGGAAAGGATACCCACTTGGGCTCGCCGGGAGAGATATCCCCCTGGAATGCCGCATTTTGGCAATTGCCGATGCCTATGATGCCATGACCAGTAACCGTCCCTACCGAAAGGCTAGGAGCCATCATAAGGCTATTGCCGAGTTAAAGAGGACCACCTTTACCCAGTTTGATCCAGACCTGGTGGAAATATTTATAGCCTTATTAAGAAACCCATCTTTGGCAGGTACATCTCTGGGGGGCAGAACTCCAGTTATTTAGGCTATTCCGGACTGATGCTCATTTTGATGCCTCCCCGGGCCATATTTTAAATCCAGGAGAGCCAGATACCATTTAATATACATCCGAATAAGGTCACTGTCCCCATGTCCACTATCAACCAATAAATCTTCTGCATCCTGGGCCAATTCAGGATCGAAGCTGCCCTGCAAACCATATGCCTGTTGGTAAAGTGAGAATATCCGGTGCGCTAACTCTACTCGTTGCGCGATGGCCCAGGGCGCTAATGCAAATGTATCTCCGCCGCTCCTGGTTATCAAATCTCCGATTAGTATATCTCCCCGATGCCCATCCTGCCCAACTGTGGCAAAAAAGATAGCCAATGGCGCTATCGGCAGATCGGTGCTTCCAACCAGATATGCAGCCAGTCGGGAGACCAACTCTTCTACCTGAGCCAAGCCACTCTGGGCCCGGGTGTACTCGACTTCAAATTCATCAATAGTTATCACTAAACCTTTGTACCCTGCTGCTTTGGCAATTAAGGCGTGCCCGGCCAGAGATTCAATGAAATTGCGGGGACGATCTTCTTTAGTTTTTGACTTCAATGCTTTCAGACGAATTTCGGACCGCTTAATGTTATCTTCCTGGCTAATCTCATCTTTTATTCTAGTCGTGGTGACCGCATCACTGCTGGATAAGGCTTCCTCAATCAGCAGGGCATGTTTATCCGCTAAACCCAACTTCTCAAGGGTTAGAATTGTTTCATAATTAATTGCAAATAATTTACTCAGGTGCAAGGGCGCAGGGGCCTTTTCATAGCCATTTTGGATGGCCATCAGATAAAGGTCTAACAGAGGGGTATCCGAAACCAGGCCCGAGCCTTTCAAGGTTGACCAGAGCGCATATAGTAGTTGATCAGGATCGGCCAGGCTAATCTTATGTCCATCTATCTCCACCCGGGCGGTGAGATAACCCTCATTACCAGCCAGGTAGCGAATGACCGACATAGTATGGCTCTTGCCAGTACCAAACGGACCCGTAATTTCATAGGCATTAGGAGTATCGCCATTGGTATGAGGAAAGCATTGCTTCGCCCATTTTGCTAAACGTTCGTAGCCCAGGGTCAATCTCTGCACATGACCCTCCGGCACCAGGCCGAAACGAAGCGCCTCCAGAGACTCCAGGGGAACTGGATCTGCCCTGGCCGGCAGGGGTTCCACCTCAACAGTTGCCGCGATAACCTCGCCCATCTCGGGATCATCATCGACAGGTATCTCTACCTCTATCATCTCAACTACTGCCGTGCCTTTAGTAGCCAGTTCCAGAGGGATACCTTTACCGCTGATGGCAAACCTTAACTGCTGCAACAACATTTTTATTCCGGCTATAAAACCCATCTCTACACCCCATCTTCGCAAACGGCAGCTTCCAGTATACCTGCTGATGAGCTGCCATTTACCATTATACTTCTCTCCCGACAGTGCTGTATGGCCAACGAACACAAACCCTTAATCAGCTCTCGTTTATATCCGCCGCTAGCGTTTTCCGCCAATAGTTTATGGCCTTCATTTTCCATTTTATCGGCCAGACCGAGGCAGTCGCCCTGGCAAAGACTGACCAACAAACAAATTTTCACCACCGCCTGTTTCAGAAATTGTTCTGGTTCGTCCACCGTATTTACTTCATCAAGTGACAATACCGGCCACCGCCAGGCCCCCCTCAACCTATCCCCGCGAGCCATTGCCAATCGTTGGCCCAGGGCCTGATAATGCATGGTAGTTGTTTCCAGAAATCCCGGCGGGATAGCAAAAGCCACTATCGTCCGGGGCAGCATGCCGTTCATACAGCCATCCACTAAATGTCGCATCAAATTGGCTGCCAGCAGTTGTTTCTTGGATGGAGTACTATGATTAGGCTGCAAGGTTTTTTCATTCTCATCAAACAACAACATAATTCCCGGTACCCCAATGAGATTGAGGCCTTCCAGGATGGTTCTCAGTACTATTTCCGCATTGTGCGGGCTAAGCGGTCCCTTTATCCCCTCCATGCCCGATTTCTTCATATCGGCAACCGTTACCTTTTCCCCCTGCAAAAAAGCACTTATTAAAGACCAGCCAACCTCGGAAATAATATCGCGCTGCAAAGCTTTCATCATAGCTGTTTTATAACCGGGATGGGACAGAGTAGCCCTGGCCATCCGTGATACCCTGGTCAAATCGGCTCGTCCCCAGGTTTCTAAAATAAGTGGCAAGGAACATACCAGCTCACCGTTTATTTCCATGCGCATGTTTTGCATAATGTATTGGGTAACCGAATGCCATTCTTCCAGCTTTAAATCAGCAGATAAGTCCGTGTGAACCACAACCATGCCTTCATCCAATGCTATTTCTTCCAGAAGCGCCAGCAGGTGAGTTTTGCCAGAACCATGAGGTCCTTCAAAAAAACGACAGGTTGAGCCCCCTCCTGAAACTAAACCATCAATTATTTCCCGTTTAAAGTATTCCAGATAGTCAGCCGTACCCACATCCAGGAGAGAGGCGTGGCGGGCCGGCACTTCTCCACCGATGGCGGCCGCCTCCAATGTACCCAGGATAATCTCCCGATTTATATCTTTCATAAAAGTGTTACCTCCGATGCAGCCGAGGCATAAACCATAACCTTATACTCATTCATAGCCTCCAGCCCATTTAGGATAAATCCCTTACCTTTGCTGACTTCAGCTATACTTCCAGTCTGCCAGACAAGCCGCTTGTCAACTGGAACAATGGCACCCAGGGCCCGCAACAAATCCAGATTATATAAAAAAGCCCACTTCGGAAAATCTAAATATTGGTCCAGCTTTTTCTGGGGAGCTTTTCCTGCTAAACTATGCCTGATCAGATTTATCCGCACTTCACGATACAATTCAGCTAGCGGTACCAGAGCATGATTCCCATTCTGATTTCTCCGACCAGCCTCTTGGTACGCTTCCCATATGACATTCACCAGGAGCTCCACCGGCAAGGTTAAATTGTCGAGCATTAATATAGCCCTTTTCTCCATTTCCATTAGGTCATCTGCGGTATTAACCGGCTGCCATTTAACCAGAATCTCTCCATTATAAAGAAACCTGGCCAGTGCTTCCTCGGGTTTTACCTGTAGTTCCAGCGGTCCTACCCGCCAACCCCGGGTAAATTCCCGAACTGATTTGCCTGTCTCCCGGGCCTGGCGGATAAACGCCGTTTCCCATCGTTTGAAACCAGCTGCTCGTAGCTGGCAGGCCCTATCAAGCAGGCTTTTGCCCTGGTTTCGCAATTCATCTGCCATTTGACTTAATTCTTCAGCTGGAGGCAATGCTTGCAGAGCTTGGCGGAGTTGATTCAAAACCTCGGTATCTCCTGGCTTCAGCCTTACAATTGCGTCAAAGTATTTGCCGATATTTTTGGCGTCTTTTTGCAAGTTTTTTATTGAATTGATTTCATCAAACTCCTCGGTTAGCATGAGTAATGACTCCTCTCACTGCTTGAATTCTTATAACCCAACTTTGATAAAGCTTTTACTAAAGCTTATGGCAAATTTTGTATATCGAGGAATATTTTCGCCATGGGCTTAGCATTGTCCTGCTTATTTTTAAAAATTTAAAAGAAACACTATAACAAGTATCCGGCCAATATCTTTGAAATTCGTTAAATAATTGGCTTAAGCAGGGGTTGCCTGTGATGTATCACCTAATGGAAAAAGGTATAGCAGGGTGAAATTACCGAAATAAGTCAGATCAGATAATGCCCGAAAAAAAGAGATTAAAAGCAAAATGGTTACGGTTGTTAACCAAATCTTTTAATCCCTTATAGAAGCATTTATAGCAACTCTTCTCCATTCTGATCTAATGAAGATTTCCCAATCTCGTTACAGGCAAGTTTGAATTTAGGTATTATCCTTATCAAAAGGCTGATGATTTGACTAAAGCCCGGTTTTTACGGCGCTTCTTGAATTAGTATAATCAGTACGGTGGACCTTTTCTGGCGAATACATTTGTAAAGGGAATATCCGGCAAAAATTACAGCGAATCCGAACTAGAAATAGTTTATTATATTACGGTGTATTAGTGCTTCTTAGAGTAATGCTGACTAGGTTGGTGTGTAGGTTAACAATATGATTTGGGAAATTTAGTGTGAACTCGGGTCAGCTTTTCAATTGTAGGTAGTTTTAACATAGCATTAGATTTTATAAGCTTGTACTCTATTCAGCAATGCCTTTTTCGAGTTTCGGGTAATTGTGCACAGCCTATTCGCTATACCATTTATGCATTGTTATAAATGGGGCAATTACCGTCCTCCATTTTACAATATACGCGGTTTTTACATCCAGATTCAAATCTGTTGGAACACCACGTATCTTCGTAAGTTTCCATTCCACCTTCTGACTTTGCAGGAATTTTCAGATTCAACACGCCGATTAAATTTACCGTTTTCATGGTTTGATCAGCATCATTCATTACTAACACCTCTTTCTTGATCGCTAGATTTTAACTAAGCTCTAATCCGGATTCCCTTATTAACTTATTCGATATTCTTCTTTAAAATCCTTGATTATTTGAAAAAATAAATCACTTTTTGCAATAATAGTAATTTTCTCCTTTAGCAGTATAAAATAATATTTTGCTATGCAATTCGCATAGTTCTGCGTAATTTTATAGAAATGTAAAAAAAGGTGCTGTTGTCCAGAAAGGAGATATAGAAGAGATGCCTTAGTAATGCCTGTTGATTTTTTCGAATCTATTTTGGAGAGGGATAAACTCGGCGTCGGGCCCGCCAGTGATTGCTGCTTAAGAGTCTGCTGACTGTTTCCAGCCGCTGCAGGCCTTCTTCCGGGAGCCTGCAGGAACTGGCAATTATCCTCGGAAATCCGGTGCCAAGTGCATCGCAGCAAAGGCCGGTTAATTACGTAATTACCGGGCTACTGGCACCCAAATTTCACATTTATAGTCCAGCGCTGAAGTGTCACCCGGGAAATAAACCTCCAGCATCGGTGCATCCACTTGCTCATAGCCGGTTTTCGGGAACCACTCGTGGTAGATTTTTACCATTACATTTACTATTGCCAGTGGCATCGGTCCCACTGATGTAAATACCGCCCAGTTTGCCGCTGGTATTTCCCTGGTTACAAAATCAGTCTCGGTATAGTTATTTAGATTTTCTATAGCAATCATGTAAGAAAAATGTTCCCTATCATCTGCAAATTCCATGGTAATGCCCAACAAATGTTGGCTGTTATCTATGGACCTAATCCTTTCACAAGTACCATCAGCATTACACTTATCCCAAAATCCGTTTATTGCCCGGTGATGTTCCTCATCTTTTATAGATATTTCGATCAGCTTGCCGATGACTGTAAACGCTTCCCGGCGAATTATTTTATAATCCATACCCGATCTCCCCCTCCTTTTGTCTGAGTATACTATTATCTCCATATTTTGTCATTAAGAAGTGATCCGCAGCCCCTCATGCACCTCCCGTTTACCATATTCCTAATAGTAACAATCTCTCGCCCGGACAAAATAAAGCAGCCACCCATGGTATGGCTGCTTAGAAAATTAGGGTTATTGCTTCTAAAATTGATCAGGAGCTCCAGAGAATAGATAGATTATCTATTCTCTGGAGTCATCACAGGCTGAGTAGTATCTTTAGCCTTTCCCGCTCTCTTTTTATTCCTTTCCTTGTTCTTCGGACTTTTATCTCCCACAGATATTACCTCCATTCATTTTTATGCGTCAATTATGCCCGTTCCTTTGCCAGATTATTCTTTTCCCGGCATGTTTTCTCTTATTGATACTAATACTCGATTAAATCTGCTAGCGGGTAGTGCTTCACGATATTTAATCCACTCCCGCGACAGAAAGGTCGCAGAGCCAAAACCACATACCCTGTCTAAAAGAGCTGCCCCTACCTTTGAAATGTAATTACATATATGTTATATTTAATTTATCATGTAACTGG
>CAZYJA010000038.1:0-13815 GCA_964647245.1 uncultured Syntrophomonas sp.
TGTTACATCACTAAGTTCACCAAAGATGTAACAACAGAACCGTCCCCTTGTTACCCCCTTGTTACATGCTTCTTAAAAATAGTCACTAAATGTAACTGCTTCTCATATATTGAAAAAAGAAATACAAATCTGGGGAGGGAATTAATTTGGCTAGAAGATGGCTGCCAGTACTTAGCATTTTAATGATCATAGTCATGGGGACGCTGGTCTTCATGATTGATCTGCGCTTAAAGGGCAGCATTTTGGAGATAGCCCAATCCCAGGTTCAATTGCAGGCGGTGGAAATTGTGAATCAGGCAGTTAACGATAAGATTGTAGCCGAAACTGACTACCGCGATATTGTTTTTATCCATAAAGATGAAGTGGGCCGGATCGTGATGATTCAAGCCAATACGGTGATATTGAACCAGATAATGGCCAAAACCATCCGCGAAGTCATAGCCAGTCTTTATGAATTAGAGGCCCAAACCATTAGCATTCCTCTAGGGCAGGTGACCGGATCGATATTTTTGGCCGCCCATGGACCGAAACTGAATGTAAGAATTATCCCCGCCAAACAAGTAACGGTGGAAGTGGAGAATAAATTTGAACAAGCGGGTATTAACCAGACCCGGCATCTTATCTGCTTCAAGATTAATACCCGGGTTAAGATCGCAGTCCCGCTGGTTGATAAAGACGTTCAGGTATCAACGACTATCCCGCTGGCTGATACGATTATTGTAGGAGCGGTGCCGGATACCTATTTAAACTTTACGGCTCCCGGCGAAACGCTGCCTCGATTACTAAAGTAGTAATACTAGAAATGATTGTGGGATAGGGTCTCTATTTAGACTTCAGCAAAAATATGAACAGGCAAGTTTTACAAGTGCGATTCATATATTAAAAGTATAGCTAGGGATAGGGGTGAATATTATGGTAAAACTGTCCGAATTGCGCATGCGGGAAGTTATTAATGTTATGGATGGTAAGAAATTGGGCAATATTATCGACATTGACTTAGATATGGAAAAGGGCAAGGTAATCGCATTTATGCTGCCGGGACAGGTCAGGGGATGGAGTATATTTTCCAAACGGGAGGAAATAGTGGTTCCATGGGAAAAGATTGTGCGCATTGGCCGCGATGTAATTCTGGTGGAAGTACCATCCTTTGGCGAAATTGATCAAAAGTATGGCTCCCGTTACGCAGATGACGAGGATAGATACTAACCTCACCAGGGTCCAAGTATTTACTCGGTTGCTAATCAGCAGTTTATTGTTCATAATAAGGGCAGAGAACCAAGACTTGTAACCCTATTTAGCAGCATAGGAGTGAAATATATGCACTGTCCCTATTGCCAGGTAGCAGATAGTAAAGTGATTGATAGCCGTTCGTGTGAAGATGGCGCTGCTATTAGAAGGCGACGCTCTTGTGCAGCCTGTAAAAGAAGGTTTACCACCTATGAACGGGTGGAGGAGAGACCACTTCTGGTGATAAAAAAAGGCGGCAATCGCGAGCAATTTGATCGCAATAAGCTGTTAACCGGACTGATGCGAGCTTGTGAAAAAAGGCCGATAAGCCTGGAGGAAATAGAGAATCTGGTGGGCTCGGTGGAAGCCGATTTACGGGATTACAGTGATAGAGAGGTAAGCACCATGATAATTGGTGAAATGCTCATGGACAGGCTGCGAAGTATGGATGAAGTTGCCTATGTTCGTTTTGCCTCGGTCTATCGTCAATTTACTGATCTTAATAGCTTTATAAACACCATTGACCAATTAAAAAACAAATAGTCGGCAACCGCTCAGGCGTGACATGAGGTCAAATTCTTCATGACACGCCTCACTACGTTAAAGGTCGGATTTGTCCAATTCCGCTTGCAAAAGTTGTTGGGCTTGCTCGGCATAAGTTTCCGGAACAGCTATTTTTACTTGCGCCAGCGGCCCAATCGACAGGCCGAAAACGCTGCCAATGGATTCGTGAAAAAGCCGTACGGGAATACCAAAAGACTGGATCAGGCTCTCCAGAACCAGATCTTCAGGTGGAGACACGATGGCGATAACTTTCCATGCCGAATTGGCGGGATCCGAGCCAGGGTTATTCATAACAACACCTCCTCCAGTCATTTTAATCGAAATGGGGCGTAAGAACAAATGGAGCTTTGGAATTGGGTGAGCCGGAACGGCTTGGAATTTGTAACCCTGGAGACTTGGTTAACCGAAGGCATAAATGTAGCCTTTTCCGGGCGCCGGGGCGGAGTGAGCCAGGGTGTCTATGATTCTTTGAATCTGGGCTTGCATGTTGGCGATAAGGCTGAGTTAGTTTGGGAAAATAGGAGACGTTATCTAAGTGCCTTTAATGCCAACTTAAATGATATGGTAGCCTGCGAGCAGGTCCATGGCAATGAGGTAAGGCAGGTGCAGGGGACTGACCGGGGCAGGGGAGCGCGAGACCTCGGTGATGTTATCATGAACTGTGATGCCATGATAACCAATGAGCCGGGAGTTTATCTCATGAGTTTTTATGCTGATTGCATGCCGGTGTATTTCTATGACCCGATAAACCGGGCCATTGGAATGGCCCACAGCGGTTGGAAGGGAACTATGCAGAGGATCGTGGTTAACACTCTGGAGGCCATGGTGAAGGAATTTAATACCTCGCCGGGGGAGCTGCATATTTTTATTGGACCGGGAATAGGCTCTTGTTGTTTTGCGATCCAATCTGATCTTTTGGTAAAAGTAGAGGCTGAATTTGGTGGCTTTCATGATATAATTAATCATAATCAAGGACCAATTACCTGGGATTTACAGGCGACCAATCGGCAATTATTGATTCAAGCCGGAGTGAACCCGCTTAATATTAGCGTATGTAAGCTTTGTACCGCCTGTAATACCGATAGATTTTATTCCTACCGTAAAGAACATGGTACTACCGGTAGGATGGGAGCCTTGATTGGTATGGAGTATTGAGGTGATTATTTGGCGCTTTCAAATATTCTGGTAGTAGATGATGAAACCTATATTGTTGAATTGGTTAAATTCAATCTGGAAAAAGAAGGCTTTCAAGTTATCGTAGCCCATGACGGATTAAAGGCATTGGCAATGGTAAAAAGTGATAGCCCGGATTTAATCATCCTGGATATCATGTTGCCTAAAATGGATGGTCTCGAAGTATGCCAACTTTTAAAAAAGGATCCCAACTATAGCTCTATCCCGATTATAATGCTGACCGCCCGGGGTGAGGAACTTGATACGGTATTAGGTTTGGAACTGGGGGCCGATGATTATATTAAAAAACCCTTTAGTCCGCGTGAACTGCTGGCCCGAGTTAAGGCTCGCCTGCGAGCCATTCAAATAATGCAGGCCGAACAAGTGACCAGTACCAAGGCGTACATATTTAAAGACCTGATTGTATTGCCTGATCAGCACGAGGTTTTTTTAGGGGAAGTAAAATTAGAACTCACCCGCAAGGAGTTTGAACTTTTAAGGCTGATGGTAGCCCATCAAGGTAAGGTTTTTACCCGCGAAGTTCTTCTGGAAAAGGTATGGGGATATGAATTTTCAGGAGATACCCGAACTGTGGATGTGCACATCAGGCATTTGCGCCAGAAATTAAATGATGATTCGAGCTTCCCGGAATATATCGTAACCGTGAGAGGCGTAGGTTATAAGTTTGTAGAGTAAAACTTTGGGGATGAAAAAGATGACGGAATTTGCACAAGATAAAAAGACCATGAATACCATCCTTAGCAGTATGGCAGAAGGAGTACTGGTGGTCGATAAAAACTCAAAAATTATTCTGGCCAACAAGGGCGCTGAAAATATATTTCTGGTCAGGGAGGGTGTTTTACTAGGTAAGACCTTCTCCGGGCTTACGGATTACTGCAAAATTAGGAAAATGGTGGAAGGGGTTTTAAACACCGGTAAAGAGGTGTTTACCGAGACCTTGATTTGGCCCCACCCTCAAACATTTAGAGTACATGTCGCACCTATTAAGGGGGATAATGGAGTAATTGATGGGGCGGTGGCAGTATTACATGATGTAACTGATGCTCGGAACTTTGACCAAATGAGGTCTGAATTTGTGGGCAATGTATCTCACGAGCTAAGAACCCCATTGACTTCAATTAAAGGTTTTGTTGAGACCCTGCTGGATGGGGCCATGGAAAATAATGACCTGTGCCGGCGTTTTCTAACCATAATTGATAGTGAAACCTATCGGTTAAGCAGACTTATCGAAGACCTGCTTACCCTATCATCAATTGAATCCAAGGAAAGACCGATGTTCCTGGTACCTTTATGTATGGTCCATTCAGTATTTAATGTTATGAACATCATGGGACCACAGATAAGTGAAAAATCTTTACGGGTTGATTTTATTTATGAACCCACTTTGGCCTATGTTAATGCCGATGAAGACCTTTTGAACCAGGTTCTCATTAATCTCCTGGACAATGCGATAAAATATACCCCCCGCAACGGAACCATAACGATTCGAAGCCGGGTAGCGGATAGCCGGGTAGTTACCACTATAACCGACACCGGTATGGGTATTCCGCGTGACAATTTGCCACGAGTATTCGAAAGGTTTTATCGGGTAGATAAAGCTCGCTCCCGGGACCGGGGAGGCACCGGTTTGGGTCTGTCTATTGTGAAACATATTGTTGAAGCGCATGGGGGGGAAGTGCAGGTAGAGAGCGAGGTAGGCAAAGGCTCAACCTTTGGCGTAAGTTTTATTGCGTTGTAAGGACTGCTTAGTCGACCTTAGGGAGGTATCCAAGTGATAAGCAGGAAGTCCAGAATAGAGCGCCAAAGGGTCCGGAAAAGCGCAATTAAGATCGTCTTATTATCCTGTTTAGCTATAATAATTTTAGGCTTTATCTATAAATTGGGACAAGGAGCATATTCAACTATAAGCAAGCTCAACCGTGATATCAAAATAGCCGAGTCTGGTATTATAGAAGACCGGGTCCCCGGAGAAGCTATTGTGTTAAACCAGGAGGAAATTGCTGCAGCTGAATATGCAGGTCGTTTTGAGAATCTGGTTAAAGATCAGGAAAAAATTAGTAAAGGGCGATTATTGGGATACTACATAAGTGCCCGTGGCCAAGCTTCACTGCATGCTCCCATATCAGGAGTATTTATTCGCCGTACCGACGGCCTGGAAGAAGTATTTAGGGAGATAAACTTACAGGCGGCAAGTCCGGAGATTTTTAAATATCAAACCAGGGTTATACTTGATGATAAGCCAATTCAGGCTGGACAAATTATATATAAGATTGTTAATAACCTGGAACCTACCCGCTTGCTGTTTCATTCGCCGTTGGAACGGCTGGATTTCGATATTGTTCTAAATCAGCAGGCGAATGTTATAGTAGATGGTAAGGATCTGGGTAAAGCCACGGTAAAGGAAATGAAGCAGGACTTTGGCGAAATATTAATGATTTTGGAATTTGGTGAATTTAAAGAAGAATTATTAGATCAACGTTATACCAGGGTGGATTTGCTTTTTGATTCGCATACTGGCTATCTGGTTCCAGAAAAAGCTCTAGTCGAGAGCGACGGTCAAAAAGGAATTTATTGTGTTGATCGCGAAGATCTAACATTTAAGCCTGTAAATGTTTTAAAATCGAAAAAAGGTAAACTAGTTGTCGAAGGGTTGAGGAGCCAGGACATGCTACTGCTTAATCCAGCAGAAAGTTTGAAAACGGGCAGGTGACCAGATGGAAGGATTACCAGCGAAGCTAATCGAAGTACAGAGCCGGATTGAGCGGGCGGCGCAAAAAAGCGGGCGCAGCAGTCAAGAAATCACTTTGCTGGCAGTAAGCAAAATGGTTGATGAGGCTGCGGTTCAAGAGGCATATAACCTGGGTATCAGGAATTTCGGTGAAAACCGGGTGAAGGAACTAGCCCGCAAAAGCAATAGCTTTCCCCAGGCGATATGGCATATGATTGGGAGATTGCAAACCAATAAGGTTAATGAAGTGGTCGGAAGAGCATTTTTAATCCACTCTCTGGACAGATGGTCACTGGCCGAGGAACTTAATAAACGAGGGCAGTATTTAGGTGTACCGGTGCCGGTTTTATTGCAGGTAAATATATCCAATGAGGAAAGTAAAACGGGGCTCCCGGTTGACGAAGTGGCGAGTTTTCTGCAGTCGATTGGGGAATTGCCCTCATTGCGGGTTGGAGGACTTATGACCATCGCACCCTTAAGTTCGGTGCCGGAAGATAGTAGACCAATTTTCCGTGAACTGGCTGCTTTAAAAAGACAGCACAATAGGAAGACGGCTGTCAATGTAGAACTAAAATACCTGTCCATGGGCATGTCCCAGGATTACGAGATTGCTATTGAAGAAGGGGCTAATATCGTACGCATTGGCAGTGCACTATTTCAATAGATCAACCGATATATATTTAAAGTGTTATTAAAAGGAGGAATAAGGAATGGGCGTAATAGATAGTGTATGGAAATGGTTTGGGGTACAGACTGAGGTCGAGGAGGAATACACTGAACAGCCAATAATGCCGGATCGAGAAAATAAAGTAAATTCCAATATTGTCAGTATTCATACCAGCACCAAGAATCTCAAGGTTATTGTGTGCGAGCCGGAGCGTTTCGAGGAGGTACAAGCTCTGGCTGAACATCTTAAAAATCGCAAGCAAATAATACTTAATTTTGAATCTACTCCGCCGGAAGTATCGCAGCGGATTATTGATTTTATAAGCGGCGCCGTTTTTTCACTGGATGGGCAGAGTCAGCAACTGGGGAAAAACATCTTTCTCTTTGCCCCTTCAACCGTCGAAGTTACTACTGAACATAAAACTATGATGCGCAAACATGAGCAGCAGCGTCCGGATCCATTAGGACCCTATGGAGGAAGATGGAATGGCTGAAAGACTGGGTATAATAGGTTGCGGGAAAATGGCGTATGCTCTGTTAAAGGGAATAAGCCAGGATTCTGATTATACTACTATTTATGCCTGTGACACCGATAGCGAGCGGACCGAGTTATTTGCTGAAGAGTTCGATGCTATTCCCGCCACCCTCACTGATTTAGTGACTAATGCTGATATAATTATAATGGCGGTAAAGCCCGGCCAAATAAGAACCGTGCTGGCGGAGACCAGTGAAATATGGGACCAGGGCAAACTGCTCGTTTCGATTGCAGCCGGCATCAAGACCACGAGTATAGAGGAACAATTAGCTAAGCAAGTACCGGTAGTACGGGTTATGCCTAATACCCCCTGCTTAATAGGTGAGGGTGCCTCGGCACTCGCAGCGGGCCAATATGCCAGTCGGGCTCACTTGGAGATAGTACAGTCTATTCTGAGCCAGGTGGGGGCAGCGGTTATCATTGACGAAATGTACATGGATGCGGTTACTGCAGTATCAGGCAGCGGACCGGCCTATGTATTTTTGGTAGTTGAAGCTATGATGGATGCCGCCTTGCATTTGGGTCTGAACAGCGACCTGTCCCGCCAGTTGGTTTTGCAAACCCTGAAGGGAAGCATAGCGATGGTAGAACAAACCGGAGAACATCCAGCGGTTTTAAAAGCCCAGGTTACCTCGCCGGGAGGTACCACTATTGCCGGGCTTAGAAAATTGGAAGCCGGAGGTATCAGAGAAGCCTTTTTTGCAGCTATAGAGAAAGCCTGCCAGCGTTCTGTCGAACTTGGTATCAAAAATTAATTGATAATGGAGGTTTAAGGATTGTCACAAGTAATTCAAGTAGTAAACATAGGATTTGAGGTATTAAACTGGTTGGTTATCGCTCGCTGTATCCTATCTTTTGTACGCCATAATCCTGGTCAACCTTTGATAAGGTTTGTTTATGAGGTTACAGAACCCATAATGGGTCCTTTTCGGCGGCTGATCCCATCGAGCAGCGGAATAGATTTTTCACCTATTATTCTGATTCTGGCAATTTCGGTAGTACAGAGGCTGGTAGTATCGCTCTTATGGTCTCTTTCCTAATGATATGATAAGGAGTAATGGAATGCCTTTGCATGAACTAGAGCTACTGGCTCCAGCTGGCAAAATGGATGTATTACAGAGGGTGGTGGCAGCTGGCGCTGATGCCGTTTACTTAGGCGGCAAGCAATTTAGTATGCGTCGGCTGAATAATGATTTTAACTTCACCCATAATGAGCTGGCAGAAGCAGTTGATTTTGTCCACCAGCGAGGCCGCAAAATTTATATAACCGTCAACAATCTTTATAATGAAGTTGAGATCAACGCAATCACTGACTATCTGTATTTCCTGCAGGAACTCGGCGTGGATGCTTTTATTATCCAGGATCTCGGTATAGTGGATCTCTGTGCGGAGCTCAAGCTACAAGTACCCCTCCATGGCAGTGTCCAAATGGGGATATCCAATTTGGAAGCGGTTCGGCTGTTAGAGGACAAAGGTCTGGAGAGAGTCATCCTGTCCAGGAATCTTACTTTAGCTGAGATTGCAGTCATATCCCGCCAATCCCATATAGGCATCGAGCATTTCATTCATGGAGAACTGTGCATATCCCATTCCGGTCAATGCTACATGAGTAGCTTCACCACCAATAATAGTGGCAATCAGGGTCGATGCAGCAAACCCTGCCGATGGTCATATAATTTGCAGGGTGCCAAAAATGAAGCCTATAGTGGTCAACAGTATTTTCTGGCTCCCAAAGATATGTGCCTTTATCCCTACCTGGCTGAAATGATTAAAGCCGGAGTCAGCTCTTTTAAAATCGAAGGCCGCATGCGCACAGCCGACTACCTCGCTTATCTGGTTGCCAGGTATCGTAAAGCCCTGGATCGATTTATGGCCGAATCGGAAGCTTATCGTATGGATCAAGAAGAGTGGTCAAGTCTCCAGGAACATCGCATTCGTGATTTCTGTACCGGCAATATTTGGGGAGCAATGGATAGAGAAGCGATAGGTTTTGATGGCCAAAAGGAGCCGGTTTTTATATCGACACCAAAATTATTAACCGCGTTAAGCGGGACAGAATCGGTCGAGAAAGATGCTGTCAAGGTTATAGCGGTTCCGGAATTGACCGTTCGGGTTGGCGGGTTAGAGAGTTTTAAGGCCATCTTGCCCCTGGCTGTGGATAATATCATCCTGGGTGGGGAGAGATTTCGCCAAAATCAACCCGGATGGACCCCGTCTGAGGTCAGCCAGGCCATGGAACTCCGGCCAACCAACGGACCCAAAATATTTTTGGAAACTCCACGAATTGTGAGTCAACATCAACTGCCAGACATTCAGAACCTAAAACAATTGGCGGATAACTGTAATCTGGATGGACTGGTTGTCAATGATCTGGGCAGTTTTAATATTTTAAAAGACTGTGGGCGCGAACTATGGGCGGGCTATGGTTTAAATACCTTTAATCACCGGGCGGCAGCTTTCCTGCAAAGCTTGGGAATCCAGCGTATAACCGGCTCCCTGGAATTAGGTAGCCAGGATTTGCAGTTATTGCTGCAATCAGCCAGCCCTGTCGAAATAATGGTCCAGGGTCCACTGCCGGGCATAATAAGCGACTATTGTGTAGTTCGTGCGGCCCAATCGGAGGAAATGCAGCAATGTGCCAACTACTGTGTCCGGGATAACTATGCCCTGGTGGACAGCTGGCAACAGAAATACAAGATATATACGGATTACGCTTGCCGAAATTACCTGTTTAGTCCCTATGAAATATGTCTCTTCCCGTACCTATTGCGGTTAAGCAGCTGGGGAGCAAGATCATTTAGAATAGATGGGCAATTTTATCCTCCTCAGAAGTTGATTCAGGTGGTAAGTCATTATGGTAACGCTCTCGCAGCAATGGCTAAAGGTGAATTAAACCTGCAAGAGGCTTATGCTGAATTAGTAAATCTTTTTCCTGAAGGTTTAACTGGCATGACATTTATGTCACAAGGCGATTAGAAACAAATTCTAATACTGGGGGGATGAAGAAATGATAACCGGAATGGAGATTCGTAATCAGCAATTTGCCAAATCCATGCGGGGTTATAATGAAGAAGAGGTAAAAAGTTTCTTGCTCAGGTTGGCGCAGGATTATGAGACCATATACAGCGAAAATTCTCAGTTGAAAGAAAGCGTCCAACGATTGAGATATGAATTAGAACGCTATCGCAAAATGGAAGAAGCCATGAACAATAGCCTGGTTCTGGCCCAGCAAACTGGAGAAATGATCAAAGCCAATGCCCAGAAGGAAGCAGGTATTATGCTGGAGGACTCCAAACGAGTAATTGCCGAGATGCTAAATGCTTATCAGGAAGTAATTAAACGCTTGAACCT
Source organism: uncultured Syntrophomonas sp. (assembly GCA_964647245.1). Taxonomy (GTDB): domain Bacteria; phylum Bacillota; class Syntrophomonadia; order Syntrophomonadales; family Syntrophomonadaceae; genus PHAA01. The sequence continues at coordinate 10,266 of CAZYJA010000038.1, forward strand.
GTTTAATGTGGAACTAAAAGCTCAACTTAGCGCCGAATTAGAAATCGTAGCCCGGCATCAAACGAAAACCGAGGAATTGACTGCTTTCTTTTACAACCAGGATGTAAAAGATATTCTGGCCAACCTGAGTAAAATAAGTCTCGAGGCCAAAGGTTAATGTTAAGGGTTGGTGAAATCGTAGGAGGGGTGCGTCTGGAAGTGAGGGTGCAACCTCGTACGTCCAGGAATCAGGTAGTAGGAGAACAGGCGGGGGCTTTGAAAGTGAAGCTAACCGCTCCCCCGGTGGACGGGGAGGCCAATGCAGCCCTAATAGATTTTCTGTCAGCCTACTTAAAGATACCTCGCAGGGATATACATATAATTAAGGGCGAAACCTCACGCAACAAGATGGTGGAAATAATAGGTATCAGCCCGGAACAATTGCTAGCCCGAATTGATATCTAGGTATTTTTCCTAAAGATAATAGAGAGCAGCATGGCCAAGAGAATTAAGGCGGCACCTATTAGAGCAGAATTGGTTAGGCGCTCATCAGCCCACCAGTACCCGGCCAAGGCTGCAAATACCGGTTCAGTGGCCAAAACTATAGCAAATCGGGTGGGAGTGCTGTACTTTTGCAAATAATTCTGCAGCAGGAAGGCCATAGCAGTAGCAAAGACCGAGGTCACTATAATCGCGAACATTGCGTTGAAGGTAATTCTGGCTGGTATGGGTTCTATCAGGAAAGCGATCGCCAGACACCAAAGCCCCACAAACAGTATCTGTACACCGGTTATTGCCAGGGGATTATGTTGGTGAGAATACCGATCAACATAAATGATATGGAAGGCAAACCCAAACGCACAGATTAACACCAGAAAATCACCGTAAGATAAGGAAATTGCGCCTGCCGGAACCGAGATTAAAAAAAGTCCCAACGCTGCCATACATACAGAAATGGTGGTTATAAGCGAGGGCTTCTTTTTATAAATTATTGAATAAATGATCGGTACCAGTACTACCGAAACCCCAGTTATGAACCCTGCATTGGAAGAGGTAGTATACTGTAAGCCCAAGGTTTGAAAGACATATCCAATGAATAAAAATAGCCCCAGTAGTGCGCCCGACCCCAGGGTTGAAAGGCGTATTTTTATGACATCTTTAAAGGACAAAGCGGCCAGGACCAAAAAAGCCAAGGTAAACCTAATACCTAAAAATAGAAATGGACCTATGTCGGCTAATGCGTTCTTTACTACCACAAAAGTAGTTCCCCATATACAAGCGACAAGTATCATACACAGATCAGCTTGGGAGCGCCGGCTAAGCTTTTGTAACATTTATAAACCTCATTTAATGTTAATCTAGTTTGGAAGATAACTACATTAGAGTAACAGGAAACCTCACCAAATTCAAGTTTGCGGGGTATTACCCTTAGGCAGCAAGGTTTTATCTTATAACTTTATACTCAGTAGTTATTGTTCAATTATTCATAAGGCAGTATAATTACTCTTAATACATAAAGGTATAATTATTTTGAAGGAGAGTGAGATTGTTGAAAAAGATTACTAAGTTGTTGTTGGTAAGTATGTTGATCATGGGTTTGGTATTTTCAGCCATCGGATGTGCACAGAAGGCGGCGGATAAAACACCCGCACCCGCACCTGCACCCACACAAACTACCCCTAAACCAGTTTTAACCGTAGGATCGGAAACTACCTATGCTCCGTTTGAATTTGCTGAGAATGGCCAATATGTCGGGTTTGACATGGATTTGATCAGGGCGATAGGCGCAGCTGAAGGCTACGAGGTTAAAATTAACACGCTAGGCTTTGATGCTTTGATTCCTGCAGTACAGAGCGGTAATGTGGACTGCTGTATTTCAGCTATGACTATAAAAGAAGATCGGGCCAAGGTAATCGACTTCAGTAAACCATATTTTAAAGCCGGTTTAATTATAGCTGTAGCCCAAAAAACCGAAGGAATTACAACTCGGGATGACTTAAAGGGCAAAAGATTAGCAGCTGAAGTTGGAACAACTGGTTTGGACGCCTCTAACGCTATAAAAAAACTAGATTCTAAAACCACAGTTAAAGTTTTTGATTCAGTTGGAGAAGCATTTATGGAACTAGAAAAAGGTGGCGTTGATGCAGTTATTAATGATATGCCGGTAACCAACTACTATGTTCAGACCAAAGGGAAAGATAAAGTTAAAACGGTTGGGGAAGTTTTCGCTGCCGAAGATCAGTATGGCATTGGGGTAAAGAAAGGTAATACCGAGCTGCTGGCCAAGATTAACAGTGGTCTTGATAAACTTAAAGCCAATGGTGAATATGATAAGATTTATAAGAAATGGTTTGGTGAAGTAAAATAGTTCTGACACTAGTTTGACCTAAATAAAAGCGCGAGCAAAAAAAAACCTCGCGCTTTTAGCTTGTTTTATTAAGGGGGAAGCCAATATATGTCACAAATACCAATGCAATTAATATTCGGCAATAATTTTTTAGATTCCTTACTGGCAATTAACGGGCTGCAAGTGGTAGGCAAAAACATACCTTATTTTTTAGAAGGGGCTCTTTTAACGGTCCAGATAACGGTATTGTCCGTTCTATTTGGTATGGTTCTGGGTCTTATTACCGGACTATTTAAATTATCGAAAAATAAAATTTTGTTTGGTATTGCCACAGCCTATATTGACTTTTTCCGGGGAACACCTCTATACGTACAAATTCTTTTGCTATACTTTGGAATATTGCCATTGTTTATGGATGCTGGACCGTTCCTGGCGGCCGTAATTGCCTGCTCACTTAACTGCGGTGCCTATACTGCCGAAATAGTGCGGGCCGGGATACAGGCCGTGGATAAAGGACAGATGGAAGCGGCCCGTTCCCTGGGAATGACTAACCGCCAGGCAATGACCTATGTTATTTTGCCTCAGGCTTATAAGATAGTAATCCCTCCACTGCTTAATGAATTTATTGCGGTACTGAAAGATACCTCACTGGTTGCTGTAATATCTGCAGAAGAACTAACTCTGAGAGGCAAATTATTGTATTCAACCTATTTTGAGGCGGCCTGGATTTGGGGAACAGTTGCTATCATATATTTTATCATGACTAAGACCCTGGCATTAATAGGAGACTATATAGAGAGGAGAATGGCGACAGAATGATTCAAGTAAAAAATATTTACAAAAGTTTTGGCAAATTGGAAGTACTAAAAGGGATTAACTGTCGTATCGCTCCCCGGGAAGTAGTTTGCGTAATTGGTCCCAGCGGCTCAGGTAAAAGCACCTTATTACGTTGTATCAATCAGCTTGAAGGCGTAAATTCCGGACAAATATTCATAGACGAACAAGAGATAACCTCAGCCCATACAGATATTAATAAGATCAGGCAACAGGTGGGCATGGTATTCCAGCTATTTAATCTTTTCCCTCATAAAACAACCCTGGAGAACATTACCATGGCACCCATCAAAATAAAAGGGATGCCGAAAGAAGAAGCGGACGTTATTGCCAATGAACTGCTCAGGAAAGTAGGTTTAATGGACAAGTCCAGTGTATATCCCAACCAGC
>CAZYJA010000039.1:0-13778 GCA_964647245.1 uncultured Syntrophomonas sp.
ATTTACAATGCTCTGCGGCCATATCGGTCCAGCAAGAATGATTTGCTGGACATCGCTCAGGAATTAGAAACCAAGTACAATGCTAAAATAAATGCGGCTTTCGTACGCGAAGCGGCTGATGTCTACGGACGACGTAATCGCCTCAAGGCGGAATAGGATAGGTAGCTATGCCGGTTATTGCAGGAGTTGACATTGGAAATTCCACAACTGAAGTATGTCTGGCCAGACTAGAACCTGGAACGAGCATCCAGTATCTGTCCAGCAGTATTGTAAAGACAACGGGTATCAAAGGCACCCTGAATAATGTGCCTGGTATCATCAATGCCTTGAAAGACGCTGTGGATAAATGCGGCTTAAGCCTGGCTGATTTAAATCAAATCCGGCTAAATGAAGCCACCCCGGTTATTGGCGATCTGGCCATGGAAACCATTACGGAAACTATCATTACCGAGTCAACCATGATTGGACACAATCCTTCCACTCCAGGAGGAATCGGATTGGGGGTCGGCGTGACTGTCCCTATCGGGGAATTAGATGGAGTAGGTTGGGGGCAAAAAGTAATCTGCCTGATACCTCTAGGTATGGATTTCGAGGATGCCGCCAGCCAGATTAATCGAGCTGTAGAAAGAGGCGTGGAGGTCCAGGGCGCTGTAGTTAAACAGGACGATGCGGTGTTAATTGCTAACCGGCTGGACCACAAAATACCAGTGGTGGATGAAGTAACCCTGATAGAAAGGGTTCCCCTGGGAATGCTGGCCGCGGTAGAAGTTGCGGAGGCGGGGCGAACTATTCAGACGCTTTCCAACCCCTATGGGCTGGCTACCGTATTTAATCTAACTCCGGAAGAAACCAAAATGGTGGTGCCTATTGCTCGAGCTTTGATAGGGAATCGCTCCGCAGTGGTAGTTCGCACGCCTGCTGGTGACGTAAAGGCACGGCCCATCCCAGTTGGAGTAATCCATCTTGTGGGACAGAAAGAAAAGACCTCGGTTGATCTGGAGGCCGGAGCGGTTTCGATAATGGAGGCGGTGGAGCGGGTCCAGCCGATTGTTGATGTTCAGGGTGAGGCCGGGACCAACGTAAACGGCATGTTGGAGCGAGTTCGTCAGGTCATGGCAGAGTTAACCGCGCAACCGCTAAATGAGATGATGATACAAGATATCCTGGCAGTTGACACCTTTGTGCCACAAAAAGTCCAGGGTGGTTTGGCCGGAGAATTTGCCCTGGAAAGCGCCGTAGCTCTGGCTGCCATGGTTAAAACCAGCCGGCTTCCCATGCAGCAAATCGCCGATAAGTTATACGAACAACTTAGAGTAAGGGTGGTAATCGCTGGTGTCGAAGCTAACATGGCCATTCGAGGGGCTTTGACCACGCCAGGGACCAATAAACCTTTAGCTATCCTCGATATGGGAGGAGGCTCGACCGATGCAGCTATTATCACCCGGGACGGGAGGGTTACTTCCATTCACCTGGGCGGTGCCGGCGATATGACCAGTATGCTCATTAATTCAGAATTGGGTCTGAACGATGTAAGCTTGGCCGAGGAGATCAAAAAATATCCCCTGGCGAAAGTAGAGAGCTTATATCATGTGCGATTAGAAGACGGAACAGTCAACTTTTATGAGCAACACTTGCCGCCCCAAGTTTTTGCTCGCGTCGTAATTCTGAAGGAAGACGAGATGGTTCCGATTCCATTCGATCATCCCATGGATAAAATAAGGCATGTCAGACGGGAAGCCAAAAAAAGAGTATTCGTTACTAATGCTTTGCGTTCCCTAGCCCGGGTAGCGCCTACCGGCAACATTCGCCATATTGAATTTGTGGTCTTGGTAGGCGGTTCCGCAATGGACTTTGAGGTCGGTGACATGGTAACCGATGCTCTGGCCGAATATGGGATAGTTTGCGGTCGCGGCAATATTCGGAGCAGCGAAGGTCCCAGAAATGCTGTGGCAACCGGCCTGGTCTTATCCTACCAAGATGGTGAGGTGGATAATAATGCTAAATGACGACATGCGGGTCCGACCCAGCGTAATAATTTGCACCGCGATCTTTGAAAATTGTGAAAATAGAATTCGGGAACTCCAGGCTGGACTGGAAGAAGAGGGTGTACCCTACACGCTGCTAAACGGAAAAAACCACGAAGCGGTAGGACTGGCCTGGGAAGGAGCCAATGCCTCTCGACTAGGGGTTGGCCTGGGAGTTTGCGCTCGGGGACTGTGTATTCATTACCACAAGCTTGCTGAGTATGAGCCACTATTTATTCTGGATGGGCTAGGAAACGAGAAGGAATGGCGCCGATTCGGAGCTAATGCTGCCCGCTTAGTCAAGGGACTACCCTTTAAAACGGAGACTGCCCGGGAGCTTAGCCCGGAAGAAGATCTAACCCAACTGTACTCAGTAGTTCGGGAAATCGTAATAAGGGTTTTGCAGGAAAATACCCCGGCACGTGGGAGGTGACAAAATGTTGGTAAACGCTCTGGGACTTATCGAAGTAGTAGGGTTGGCTGCCGGCCTGGAGGCTGCAGATGCTGCAGTGAAAGCTGCCAATGTGGATTTGATTGGTTACGAATTAACTAGAGGTGGCGGTATGGTGGTTATTAAATTGACCGGGGACGTTGGGGCGGTTAAAGCTGCCGTGGAAGCGGCGGCTGCAGCTGCCAGCAAAGTCGGCAAAGTATATGCCGTGCATGTTATCCCGCGCCCCAGTGCTAACCTGGAGAAAATCATAATAACCGGAGAAACTGTGGGACAAAAGCCCAGACCTCCCGCAGAGCCAGTACATCCTGAGGAAGCACCTCGGCCAGAAAAGGTACCTGCCGAGGAAGAATTAGCACTGCCAGAGGAAGACTCCTATTTAATAGAAGAACAGATGCCAACCGAGGATGAAACACCGGCTGCAGAATATGAAGGCGCCCTGGAACCTAGTAATAATGTGAGCCCGAAAGTAAGCTGCAACCTTTGCGGCGACCCAGCATGCCCCCGGCGGAAGGGTGATCCCAGGGTGTCATGCATACATTACAACGAAGATGACAAGGAGGATTAATGATATGCGTAGTGAGGCATTGGGAATGGTGGAAACCAAAGGACTGGTTGGGGCAATTGAAGCGGCTGATGCGATGCTTAAGGCGGCCAATGTTGTTTTAGTTGGCTACGAGAAGATTGGGTCCGGCTTAATTACCGTAATGGTGCGCGGAGATGTGGGCGCCGTAAAAGCCGCCACCGATAGTGGGGCCGCTGCTGCTCAGCGAGTAGGGGAATTGATCTCGGTGCATGTAATACCTCGTCCCCATCATGATGTTGAGAGAATCTTACCCAAGGTTTGAATGTGATATGGATCAGAAGCTATTTGCACAGATTGTCAGCCAGGTTGTTACCCTTCTAGCCAATTATGATAATAAAAACTTACCGGCAACGGGCATACCGGTGGGGATTTCTAATCGCCACATCCACCTGTCTGAATTGCACCTGGAGACGTTATTCGGCCGCGGCTATGTTCTCACCAAAGATAAGGACTTGGCCCAGGTGGGCGAATTTGCCGCCCGGGAAACTGTCACTTTAGTGGGTGGTAAAGGGGTAATACGCGGGGTACGGGTTTTAGGTCCGATACGGGCCATGACCCAGGTGGAGATCTCCCGTACGGATGGTTTTAATCTGGGGATTACGCCACCTCTGCGGGATTCCAGTCACATCGACAATTCACCCGGAATTGTGGTCGTAGGTACCCAGGGAGCAGTTAACCTGGAGCGGGGAGTAATCTGCGCGGCTCGCCACGTTCATATGCATGATAATGACGCGCGTAGATTTAAGGTGGTTGATGGCGACCGGGTGGTCATTAAAGTTGATGGGCCGCGGGGAGGAACATTTGAAAATGTTCTGGTCCGGGTGAACCCAAATTGCAGATTGGAATTTCACATAGATTTAGATGAAGCCAATGCCGCGGGGCTCGTTAACGGACAATTAGTCAGTTTGATTTCGCAAGGGGGATACGGTTGTGGATCATGAAAAGCTGGTGGATTTAGTTGTCCAGGAGGTTATAAAGTGTTTGCCAGTAACAAGTGTACCCCTTAAAGAAAAAATGCTGGTACTATTCTCCGGCGGTCACATTGGTCTGGAAACTGCTATGGAGGAACTAAGAAGTATCCAAAAAGGTAATGTGGAAATGACCGTGGTACTTTCTGATTCTGCTGAAAAAGTAATTGGCGTGGACCGAATTAAACAAGAACTTGGTGATAGGGTCAATATTTTAACAGTTCGATCACCATATCCAGGTAAAGTACTGGAGCAAGCCCAGGTTGTAATTGTGCCCGTTTTAACTATGAATACCGCTGCAAAATGGGCGCACTTGTTGGCTGATACCCAGATGAGTACGTTGTTGGTGCAGTCGCTGCTGAGAGGCAAACCGGTAATTGCCGTAAAAAATGCCGCCGACCCCGACGATTTGGAGCGAGTGAAGAAAAATATGAACCTGGGTACCCCGGCCCTCAAAGCGGCTTTACAAAATAATCTGAAACAGCTGGAAGTCTATGGCGTTACCCTGGTATCGGTGGAGAAATTAGCCGCCGAGACCCAGAAAAGACTGTACCAGAAAGTTAAAACCCCAACCGCCGAACCCAAGGAAAAGCGGCAATTGCTGGATGCTGAATCGGTTAAAAGCCTGGTGCAAAACGGGATCAAGACCATCCATGTTGATAAAGGCACGATTATAACCCCGTATGCCCTGGATATTGCCAATGGCCTGAATGCTGTAATTATACGTGACAAGTGATGATATCGGCATGTGGAAAGGAAGAGTCTAAATGTGGGTAGGGAAAGTTATTGGCACTCTGGTTGCAACACCTAAGGATGCGAGCCTTACAGGCAACAAGCTTTTGGTAGTCCAGCCCTGGAAATATAATCGCAGTCAGCGTTATCCGGTTGTGGCAGTAGATACCATTGGAGCTGGGACTGGAGAAGCTGTTCTGGTGGTTGAAGGGAGTTCAGCCCGCCAGGTAACCGGCAAACCCAATGCTGCCATAGATGCGGCGATCATCGGTATTGTTGACAGTCTGGAAATAAATCAAGCTTTACTTGAGGAGTAAGGATATGAAAATATACACCAAAACCGGCGACGCAGGACGAACAAGTCTGTTAAGCAAAGAAAGGGTTTTCAAAGACAATCTTAGGGTACAGGCCTACGGCACTGTGGACGAGGCCAATGCGGCCATGGGTTTGGCCAGATCCTTCAGTTCCAAGGCATGGATTAATCAGATTATTTATGATATCCAGGTAGAATTGGTTTCCCTAAACGCCGATCTGGCGACGGCCGATGCTGATAATAACAAAGAGTACCGACTTAATTCATCCCACGTAGAAAATCTAGAGAATATTATCGACCGTTTGGAAGCCCAACGCATCCCCCAAACACATTTTATCACTCCGGGTAGTACTACCGTTAGTGCAGGATTGGATCTGGCCCGGACCGTCGTGCGGCGTGCAGAAAGGCACGTGGTTAGTTTACAGCGGGAAGAACATGTATCTGATGTAGTGAAGCTATACTTGAACCGCTTGTCAGATCTCTTATTTGTAATGGCTAGATGCGAAGAGCAGGAGGAAATCATTAAAGCGGTAAAGGACGAGGTGCATAAAGCTTTCTGCCCAGGGCCAGAACTAGATACTAAGGAAATAGGGATCCAACTGACTATGGCCAAGAAGATTATTGCTGCGGCTGAAAAGAAAGCTCGAGCGATTGGGGTACCGATGGTCATAACAGTTGTTGATACGGGGGGTAATCCGGTGGCCCAACACCGCATGGACGGTGCGCTCCTGGCCAGTATTTCTATATCTCAGGATAAAGCTTACACTGCAGTGGCGCTAAGAATGCCTACCGACCAGGCGGCCCAAGCCACCCAGCCAGGTCAGCAACTGTATGGCCTAAATACCACCAATAATGGTCGCATAGTAATATTTGGAGGAGGATTACCCGTTTACATAAACGGTGTATTAGCAGGAGGAATTGGGGTAAGCGGCGGATCGGTCGACCAGGATATAACGGTGGCCCAAGCTGGGCTTTCGGTCTTATAAAAAGTATCAGTGACAAAGGAGGCAAGGTTATGGGATTAGATCAAGATCTGATAAAAAAAATTACCGCAGAAGTAATCGCAAAAATGCAAGGCCAGGCATCGGGTGATGGCATTTACCAGACGGTCGACGAAGCTGTTGCCGCGGCCCGAATCGCACAGCAACAGCTCCGCCAATTTACGGTTGACAGGCGGGAGATATTAATAAAATCCATGCGGGAGGCCGCATATCAGAATGCTGAGTTGCTGGCTGAAATGGCGGTTAAAGAGACGGGAATGGGACGAGTAGCAGACAAAATTCTTAAGAATCAGCTGGCGGCCAGCAAGACCCCGGGCACTGAGGATCTCCGCACTGAGGCCTGCAGCGGGGATAAAGGATTAACCCTGGTGGAAATGGCACCCCATGGCGTAATTTGCGCGATAACACCTACCACCAATCCCTCGGAAACTATAATCAATAACGGAATAGGCATGATCGCAGCCGGAAACTCAGTGGTATTTAGTCCACATCCCACAGCCAGGAATACCTCTCTTACCACTATAAGATTATTAAACGCGGCAATTGTTAAAGCAGGCGGACCCGCTAATCTATTGACTGCGTTAATTGAACCCTCTTTGGAAGCTGCCAATGCCTTAATGCAGCACCCCCACATAAATATGCTAGTAGCCACCGGAGGCCCAGCAGTAGTCAGAGCAGTTCTTTCTTCGGGGAAAAAAGCAATTGGGGCCGGGGCCGGCAATCCTCCTGTGGTAGTTGATAAAACCGCCGATATTGAAAGAGCGGCCAGAGATATCGTAGCCGGGGCTTCCTTCGATAATAACCTGCCCTGCATAGCAGAAAAAGAGGTAATTGCCTTAGGTTGTATTGCTGATAAATTGGTGTCCAATATGCAAAGATTCGGGGCTTATCTGATCTCTGGAGCTGATATCGACCGGTTGGCAAAAGTAATATTAACCGAAAAAGAAGAGCTGGCTGCTTCCGGTTGCACCGTAAAACCGAACCGGACCTATGCAACCAATAAAGATTTTATCGGCAAAGATGCCAAATATATATTAAGCCAAATCGGTATCGAGGTTACTGACAGTACCCGCCTGATAATATGTGAGACATCTGCGGATCATCCTTTTGTATTGGAAGAACTAATGATGCCGGTTTTGCCAATAGTACAAGTAAAAGATATTGAAGAAGCTATCGAGCTGGCGATTAGTGTGGAACATGGCAATCGCCACACTGCTGTGATGCATTCCCAAAATGTGCACAATTTGACCCAATATGCACGAGCAGCCGAGACCACCATTTTCGTCAAAAACGCTCCTTCCTACGCCGGCATTGGTTTTGGTGGGGAAGGGTTTACCACCTTTACCATTGCTGGTCCGACCGGAGAAGGAATCACTTCGGCCCGAACCTTTACCCGCCAACGCCGCTGTGTGCTCGTTGATGCTTTTTCAATATTATGAGCGAGGGGTTAAACACCAAAAGATCTCTGGGCTTGTTGGAGATCAAAAACATTACTAGAGGAATCCAGGTAGCCGATGTCATGTTGAAATCAGCGAATGTAGAGTTAGTCATTGCTCAGCCACTCTGTGTAGGTAAATATGTAGTTATCGTGGCGGGTGATGTGGGAGCCGTACAAAACGCCGTACGCAGCGGTCACGCTACAGTAAAGCTGGATAGCGTGCTGGATAAGGCAACTCTTTCCAACATCCACTCCAGTGTTTTCAATGCTCTTTCTGGAAGAACGCAAGTGAAAGAGATCAAGTCTCTGGGTATAATTGAAACCCGTTCTGTAGTTTCTGCCATTATTGCAGCAGATGCAGCGGTAAAAGCAGCTGCGGTTGATCTGGTGAAAATTCATTTGGCGCGGTTTATCGGGGGGAAAGCAGTAGTCTCCCTAAGCGGTGAGACCAGTGCCGTCACTGCGGCAATTCGTGCTGGCAGCAGTGCTATACAGGATTCGGGGTTTTTAATTGATCAACTGGTCATTTCTTCACCTCACAAGGGACTGCAGGGTGCAACTTTTTAAATGGGCCAAAAAATAAGGGAGGTAGATTTATGTTATCAGTAGTTGACATTATGGCCGCCTTTGGCGGAGGGGTACTAGCTTCAGCCATCGGTGCTTTGCCAGCTTTTATTTTTACCGGCGTACTGGTTGTTGCCAATTTAACCGATTTGGCGTTCGGCCCTTGGTTTGGGCCCCATATAGCTTTTTCCGGTGCTGTGGCTGCCACGGCTTTTGCGGCTAAACGAGGTCTGGAATCGGGCAAGGACATACTGGCCCCTTTAATTAAACTTAATGACGGTACTGTGCTTCTGGTTGGCGGCATCTTCGGAATGGTAGGTTATGTTGTTCAAAAATTTCTGGCCGATATCAAAACCCCTACTGACACTGTAGCCTTAACCGTGGTTATCATCTGTGTGGCGGCCAGGTTGATATTTGGCAACCGACGTATGTTAGACAAATATGTCGTTCCAGATGGGAAGACCTCTTGGAGCTTAATTGTGTTTGGCTTGGGTGTAGGCCTGGTATCCGGATATATTGGGATTATAACCGAGAACCCGGTGCTAACCTTTGGTATTGCTGCAATGCTGCTAATCGTTTTGCAATTTATGGGTGTTGGACCTGTGCTGCACCATATTGCCCTGCCCGCAGCTTTAGCTGCTGCAGCAGTCGGGAATATATGGATGGGGGGATTGTTCGGAATATTGGGCTCGTTGCTGGGTGATTTCTGTGCCAAATGCTTTAACGGAGAAGGCGCCAACACTCATATCGACCCGCCAGCTGTGACGATAGCATTATTGACAACTATTGTGGTTCTCTTTTTACAGTAGCATAGCTTCCTCAATTCTCCTTAGTATAAATAGCGGTATTTCTGCTATTCTGAAGAAAAGTATGGGCTTCACCCGGGGATGAAGTATTGACAAGTATGCCCCGTCCCAGTATAATAATGTTTGCGTCACCTATGGTGACCTGATAATCCTAAGCCAGAGTGTCGGAATTGGCAGACGAGCGCGACTCAAAATCGTGTGCCGCGAGGCGTGTGGGTTCGAGTCCCACCTCTGGCACCATCAGAAAAATAGAGGCCTGAAGGCCTCTTTTGTTTTTTCCGATTTTCATTTCTATTAAATTTACTGCCGTTTTTACTGCCGTTTGGTTTTAAATCAATGATATTTCATGCAAAGATTTCTCCATAACGTTTGCCTACATTGTACCGTAAAGAGTCAAACGCACTTCCCTTTGGGCCTCTACCCCAATCCTAAATTAAATATCTATGAAGGGTTTGACAGCAGATCACTATTATCACGGCTGGGGGGGTATGATAGATAGACGGGATAGTTTTCTGGTTAGCATAGGAGCCTCCCAGTCAGTAAAAGTGTATTAATAAACAAGTACTATATTAGTATTAAGATCCACCAAGAAAGAAAAATGCAGGGTTACCCCAGCTACCAATTATTACCTCGAGTCTTATTTAACAAATTAATGATTTATCCACATCTTTCTTTTTCTATGTAGAGAAGCTTTTGATAGCCAACTAACATAATTGTATTTCCAATACTGCCAAACTCTTTTCTAAGCATAAGATCATTTTCAAATGATGCTATCCCAACTCTCGCTTTAGATCCAGCTTTTATAAAGAAGTTTTGTAGCGAAATCAGATATGCTAGCTTTTCTTTATCTTTATATTTTGTCATCAGACGAAAAGCGTATACTTTACATTCAAACAATTCGCCATCACACTGCTCATAATCCCAACCAACTACATCTAAAGTACGGGGATAAGCCTTAGCTTTATGTGTAAAATGCTTTCCATCTATGCTCACCATGCAATTACCAAAAACATCGGCATATCTTTTTGTGATACATTTTTCAAGGTATAATTCCAAGGCTAGTCCACGTAAAAGATTAAAGTTTTCTTCTTCATTTAGATCCGGCCAATATTTTTTACATTTAGCAGCTTCCGTCAAAACAAAAAGACTATCTATTAGGATTTTTTCCTTTTTAGAACGGTTGATTTTATATTTTTCGCTCATAAACCAATTGTCACATTTATTTATACACATATTTTCTCGAATAAATCTGAAAAATAGAGTTTTAAACGGAACATCGCTCCTGTTTACAATATTTATCAAATTAACTAATTCATCTACTTTTTTGCTTGCTTCCATATTAAATTCATCATGAAGGGGAAATGTTATGCAAGTTGACGAGGAACCCAATGTGCAACCCCCAATACATTATTCATTTTCAATGGTTAGGTTTGCCTTTATAGTTCCTGTAACATTAATGGTTGGCAATATAATCGGAGGAAAATCCATTCTAATTAGCATATTCCATACTATTTCTCTTGCAAACGGCCACAATAAGGGAAGTGCATTTGCATTAAGAAATTCATCAAAATGTTCTGAAGGCTCAGCTTCTTTCTTAGAACATAATCCTTTTATTTTAATTTCTACATCAAATAGCTTAGGGTTTGGCTCCTCAAAATACATCTTCACTGTCAAGAATGAGTATCCTGTTGTATCGTCAATTCTTTCCCCTTTACCCTCAACTGAGAAAGCCAAGCCGGAAGGACTCTCTGGCACTTCATCCGTAAACTTTTCCACAATTAGCCGTTGTAATACTACATCATGCAGCTGGAACATATGTTGTATAACATTTTGCTCTTTCAATTTGAAGTTCCCCCCATGTCCTTAAAATCCAACTAGGGTTTTCGTTTTGAGTTAGAACTGAATGAAATATCTCGCTATATTCAGTTTGCTCGATAGGTGGTGTTTTAGCTACCCAGGAATTAATTATTTTTACCCACGCTAAAGACTCCTCCGTTACATCTTTAACTCCATGTCTGTCTAGTAGCATAGTCCATTCAGGAATAAAAAAATCACTCACATAAAATAAGGCTTCATCATCCTCCATATCTTGGGCACATTCATGAAAATGGTTAAAAAGCCTTACTTGATCTGCTAGTCCAGCAAGGGTATGTGGCACAAGTAAATTCGTTAGTTCTTGAATGAAGCAAGAACCGGTTTCCTGCCACCATTGAACTATAATCTCTTGTGAGAAATCGTTATATAGTTCTCCTGATTTAGCGTCGTTCAATAACTTATCACTATCAAATTCAATTCCTACTACGCTAGATATTGGCAAGGTTATTTTAATCATAACCCAGTTAAGAAATCGATTTAAAATATAGCTAGCTATCTTTTCCGTTTCATTACACTTAATATTTTCCAACGGTAACAGATGCTTTATCTCTTGTGGTTCAATAAAAGCACACTTAAACATATCCTCAGCATTAATATAACTATCTGCTTTAGGATCGATCATAGCCATTCTCTTATTTTCAGATTCTACAAAATCTCTAATGTTCTCAATAATATCTTCATTTTCATACAGCATATTACATATCACCCTACTCACTTTATCTCACACCCTTATTCTATACTTAGGAAACATTTTCCTGCAAATCCGTAAAATATTCATAATTTAATTTTTTATATGATTACGTACAAATTCTTCCCGCTATGATTAAAT
This sequence comes from uncultured Syntrophomonas sp., assembly GCA_964647245.1. Classification (GTDB taxonomy): domain Bacteria; phylum Bacillota; class Syntrophomonadia; order Syntrophomonadales; family Syntrophomonadaceae; genus PHAA01. The sequence goes on from CAZYJA010000039.1 coordinate 11,588, forward strand.
TTCAAACCTATCACATTATGAACGATTATTAAGTTAATTTAATACCCAGAAACCGTAAATAGCCCGGCCGAAGCCGGGCGTGTCACTATTACTTTATCTGGAGCAACTGTTCTAACTTATTAGACGCTTCTCGCTGTAGCTTCTCCCGAACGTGAGCATAAGTATCTGCTGTTAATGTGATGGTACTATGCCCTAATCGGTTGAAAATAACAGTAATATCCTCCCCTGCCTCCAGTAGCATGGTAGCGTGTCCGTGTCGTGGGTTCCCCAATCTCATTACAGAAGACCATATTAAGCGGATTATACTTTGGTCGCTTGGACTTCTTTGTTTTAGGTGCTCCTAATTTGTACCCACCTTTTATTCTTACCAAACTGCGCTTTACAGTCAAAGCTCCTATCTTCAGGTCTATGTCCTCCCACTGTAAGCCCAATATTTCTGATCGTCTGAGCCCTGATCCCCATGCCACCATATACAATGAGAATAGTCTGCTGTTTTTTACACTTGTCAAGAATTGGTTTGTCTGCTCTGTAGTCCAGGGAGTAAATTCATGCTTATCTTTCTTTGGCTTGTCTACTGCATCGCATATGTTACGAGTAACAAGCTGATTCTTTAGGGCCTGTTCAAGTGCCATATGAAGTACGGTATAGATATATTCTACCTGTCGGGGTTCTAACTTTCCTCCAGTTCTTAAATTACCACTAAGTAGCTTCTTGTTAAGCATCTTTTGTACCTGCTCTGGCCTCAGATCCCTTAAAATAAAACTGCCTATACTTGGGGTTAAATGGCCAGTGACTACTCGTTGATAACCCTCATAGGTGTTAGTTTCTAACACTGTTCTTTTTGCTGGTCTCCAGCCATGTTTCTAGCCATTGTTCTACAGTCAGTTTAGCTTTGGAAGGTAAGGCCCCACTTTTAAATTCATCCTCCCAAGCATCCTTCTTACCTACGACCTCTTTACGGGTCTTACCATAAACAAAGTGCTTTTTCTTCTTCCCTGTTTCGGGATCTATATACTGGCTTACTCCTGCCCATGTTCCATCTTGACGCTGATAAATAGAACCTTCTCCGTGGCCTCGGTTCTGCTCCTTAGGTTTATGTCCTCTTGGTTCTGCCATACCATCTCTCCCCTTTCTAATAAATGTTGGATTTCTAGTCTCAAGCTGAAAATGCACTCCAATAGTTTCATTGTTCAGGGGCTATTTACCCCACTACTATAAATAAAGGCGAGGAGATACAAGTTTACCCCCAAGAAAACCAATTATTTTTGATTAGCGATAGTGGTCTGATCCTGAAGGAATTTTCTCATATCGGCAAACCATTTTCGCAACTCATCGCCGGCATTTTCCACCAGAGCTGTCTGCTTCTGCTTACGCAGGCGGCAAATTTCATCGAACTGGCCAGCTTCAAAACTCCGTTTGCAGTTCCTCCAGCTATTTAATGCTACTCTAAATATTCGAGTAATTATGTACCCCCGGGGGTCGCAAAATCGTTGCTTTTCCTTGTCAGTGGGAACATAAAACAACAAATTAAAAAAGGGGCATAATACCCCAAAAACTAGAACTAGCCTTATTTACGCTCTATCACCGTAACTGTCTCAACGTACCTTGAGGTACAAAAAAAGATGCTAGTGGTAAAAAATATTTTATGGACTTATGGTAGAATTTATATAATAAATCATAGAATGAATATTTTTCCTTTTATTAAGTATTAGGAGGGGGCATTGAATATGAATCAACCTTATATTTGCAAGATTTACATTAAGAATTTCCGAAACTTCTCATCGGTTGAGTTTGATTTGAGTGATAAGCAAATTATCATCGGCGAAAACAATGTCGGCAAGAGTAATTTATTACGCTCTATGCAATTAATTCTTGATCCCAGCCTTTCAGACGAAGATAGGCGACTTGAAGAATCTGATTTCTTTGACGGACTTGAAGATCCTATGGGAAATAACGAAGAAATATTAATCGAATTGTACATAGATAATTATTCCCATATAAAAAATGTGCTGTGCCAATTAAGCGATGCAACTATTAATTTAGATAGCCATAAAGTTTTAAAACTCTCTTATAAATTTTCTCCTCAAGAAGATGCTTCTGGGAAAGTTAATTACACTTATATTATTTATAAAGGAGACGATGAAAGTAATCTTTTTACGCATGAAGATAGAAAATATCTGAATATGCGAGT